>CAZRNC010000218.1:0-5399 GCA_964601285.1 uncultured Thermomicrobiales bacterium
CCCGGGATGCCGTGGCTCTTGCATCCACCGGGCCTGCTCAACCGGTGGGCTGCCAGCGGGTTGACCTGCTTCCTGGCGAGCTTCGCTCTCCGGAGCTGCCGCAATGTGCACGTTGCCAGACGACACCGACCCCACGGTGGCCGCGTAGCTACTTGCCAGCAACCCCAGGCTAATGGCAATCATCAGCGCTGTGGCCAGGGTGAGATATGACAGCGACGACGGGAGCAACCGGTGGACGCGGCTTCGCCGGTGGAACCGCGCGAACGCTTTGGACCGTCCTGCAGCGAGCAGCCCGGTCGCGATCGCCAATGCTGCGAAGACAGCGAACACCATATCGAACCATGTCACCACTTTGAAGGTAACATCCTGGTCCCTGACCATGGCAACCGGTGCGGGCGGGGCCAGCCCCGGCGCACCGGTGACACCCATTTCGTAGTGCCCACGCGCCAGAGCATCAACAGTGGCTGCGGCCCGCTGGTCCGCTGGAACCTCTACCTCCCGGCCGTCCGGGAAGTTGAGGCGGAACCCGGAACCGACCGGAAACCCGAAGAGCGCATCACGCGCCTGCATGTTTGCCGAGAAGAGCAGGACGTCCATTTCCCAATGGGTGTTGGTGATGACGTCGAACCGTTGTTGCGATTCGTTGACCACATTCGAACCGTCGATGACAACGCTCTGCAGCGCGTAGGAAACGGGGCTACTGGAGATCGTCCCCTGCGAGCGTTGTGCCAGCATGTTCGAATAGACCCACTGTGGCCCGACATCTTCAAAGACATAGCGCTTCCCGGTGTTGCTCCGGAGCGTCAGCGACGAGACGCGCTCAGGAGCGACCTCAACACCAAGGGGGTCAAAAAACGCGAACGACACCTGGTTGCTGATCAGCAGACCGGCCTGCAACCGCCTCGATGACGGCGCCCGAAACCGCGTTTCCGGAGTGAAGACTCTGGGACCCCACCGGTCGAACTCGACCATCATCTCGGGATCCAGCGATGTGTGCCCCTCAAACTGCACGAAGAACATACCGGCTTGCTGGATGTCGAGCATCGCGATGCCAGCGGCGTCGGACGTGAACATTGCCCCATCTACCGAGAAGATGGCTCCCTCGATAGCCGGGACCGTCTCAACAAACAGCGTCCACGGGCGGATCAACAGCTCCGTTGCTGCGTTGGCCGGGTCAAGCCGGCGCGTGCCTTCGAACACCACGACGATTTCACGCAGACCGGCAACCTCGTCCCGGGCAGTTTGGAGCGTTGCGATCCCATGGACATCAGAGCGCACCTGCCGGATCTCGACACCGTCGATCAGAAAACGCAACGGCGCATTGTTCACCGGTATCTCCCGGCCGTCCTGGACGGTGGTGATCCGGGCGGTTACTGCTGCGCGTTCGCCAATCAGGATATCCGGCTGGTCGAGTGTCAGGTCAATCGTCACGGCCGACGTTTCCTGCGCCATTGCGACGCCGGCCGGAAGCAGCAGCGCAACGCTGGCCACCAGCACCAGCGCGGCAACGCAGGAACCCAGCGCACGGAACGTCCTGGATCCGATCAGGCTTCGACAGGAACTACTCATCGCCAGCTCGTCTCTTTTGAAGTGCGGTTGGCAGTGCGATCAACAGCCCGGCAAAGAGCAGGCCAAACCCATAAACGGCGTAGATCGCTGCACGCTCCGGTTCGCTCAGCTCGGGTGCTGCACCACGTTCAATCGAGATAAACACCGGTTCTCGAGGTGGCTTATCGAAGTCGAATGCCCCGGCAATCGAGTTGGCCTGTGCGTCGCGCTCGGCCAGTGGCTCCAGCCCCCAGTTGTCCTGGATGAACCGGAGGATCGATGTTGAATCCAGTTCGGTGCTGTCGATGTAGCCTTGGCGCGCGTAGGCGCTAACCATGAACGCCGGAACCCGGAAGCCATAGCCGAATTCGTCAACCCGTGGCGGGGGAACATGGTCGTACCAACCGCCCCAGTCGTCGTAGAGGACAATGAACGCCGTGCTGTCCCAGACGTCGCTACGCATCAGCGCCTGGATCGCGCGCTTCATGAAACGTTGTCCAACGATCGGGTTCGCCGGTGGGTGCTCTGTCGCTCCGAGCGCAACGACATAGGAAACCGCCGGGAGTGTGCCGTTTTCCAGATCCTGGTAGTACTCGTCGAAGTCGACGATTCTGCTGGATAGTTCAGGGTCGTCCAGGAAGCGGTCGAAGTTCAGGAGCGGCACCCACTGCACCTGCTCCACTCGTTCGCTGTAGTCGTCTCGTGTGCGCATCGTCATTTCAGGGTCGTAGTTCTGCACGTAGAACTTCCAGGAAATGCCCTGTTCCTGCAAGCTGTCAAAGATGGTCGGGATGTCTCCGAACCCGCCCTCGGGAATCCGGTTGTGCCTGTTGCCGGGTACTCCGGCGATGGCATACATTCGATTCCAGATGCTGCCGCCACGCGCTGCACTAAAGAAGCGGTCGAAGAGCACGTATTCGTCGGCAAGGTTCCAGTAATAGGGAAGGTCGCGTCCGTCGTAGTAGCCCATCGCACGCGTGCCATCTTGCCCTCTGAGGTTCAGCGCGTAGATGAATCCGTCCATCTCCCCATCGTTGTACTGGCGCACGAACGTTGACGCACTGTGGTTCAGGTCAAGCGTCGACTGGTTGCCGGTGTGGAACGGCTCGACACAGTCCGTGTTGCGTGGATCGTGCGGATCGTATGGCATGCACGTCCCCGCGGGAATACCGTCAACGCCGGGATAGGTTCCGAAGTAGTTGTCGAAGGTGTGGTTGGACTGGATCACGACCACAACGTGTTCGATCGGGGTGGCCGTCGTGCTGCCACGCTCCTCGGCCAGCGCCGTTGCGACACCGCCGGCGGTCATCAGCGCGATCACAAACAGGGTAACGGTCAAGCGCCGGATGTTCATCTGCATCATGGATGCACCTCATAAATGATGATGATCGGCCTGGTCGTCGTTTCTCCGGATTCGGTCCGGACGCTGACATATTCAGCGTGGATCACCCGGCCGTTGTAGCGCTTGATATACCGGTCCAGGCTCTCCGAGAAGAACGCCGAGCGTGATGCAGAGAATGAATCCCAGACGATGTAATGCAGCTCGGCGTTACGCAACTGGAGATCGGGGTTGCGGATTGGCTCGTACGACGGATTGCGATGGAGCGGGTTGGAACTGACCGATAGCCCGTAGGCCCGGCGGTGTCCGTAGAACTGGACAACATTCGCCATCGATGGCCCGATCGTGATGAACTGTGCGCCCTCCGGCGTGTTGTCCCGGATCCAGAGGCCGGCGTCACGCCCGCGGGGCATGCCCCCCGATCCCGCCAGCAGCACATCCGATTCGAACGGTTGAATGTGCCGCCAGCTGGTGATGGTTAGCGACAGGACGACGATGACAACCGCAGCGATCCGTACCAGCGGCCCGATCATCGACCGGGGGTGGAGCTTTGCTGCCAACGCCGGCGACCAGAGCACCAAGGTCCGTGCAGCCAGAATCGCCATTGGCGGGGCGATTGGCAGCAGGTATTGCAACCCCTTGACCGGCCAGAGCTGGAAGAACGCCACCGGCACGACGATCCAGGCAACAAGCAAACGCTCTCGCCATGACCGCTCGTGGCGGAGAAGCCATAGCCCGGAAAGCGCAGCAACGACGACGAGAATACCCAGCATCGGGGGAACCGACGTCGGGTAGAAGGTCCATTCGTGGTTCGGCCGCCGGAACAACTGCCAGGCCAGATACTGGCTCCCCCGCTCCGTGCTGCCTCCTCCGGAAAGCTGGAGCGACAGCGGGAAGGGCAGCACCACGATCACCATGCACGCCATGGAGAGCAGCAGCGACCGGAACCGGACCCGTATCTCCGGCGATAGCGCCAGGAAGATATAGATCGAGGCAACCAGAATGATCCCGGTCTCCTTTGCCAGGACCATCAACCCCAGCGACGCACTCGTGGCATAGAGCCATGCAGTGTGCTGGCTGATGGCGAACCGGGCGAGAAGGTAGAGCGAGAGCGTCGCAAAGAACACCATCGGCCCATCGAGCAGTACCTGCCGGGTGACAATGACGTGGTACGGCATGACGGCGATGAACAGCCCGGCGACCAGCCCCACCTGCCGGCTATACAGCAGTGTGCCGAGCTTGTAGACAACGATGATCGTCAGCAGCCCGACGATCACCGAGAGCATTCTGCCGGCAATGTCGATACGGTCGTAGCCCACAAACGGGTGGATCAGGGCTAGTGAGAACTGAAACAGCAACGGATGCGCGCGGAAGATCGGGAAGAACTGCGAAAGGGTCGGGTCGCCGGCGATGGCCGCAGCCTGTCCAGCATAGACGGCTTCATCACTGTTCAACCCCCGGCTGTTGAGATGGGTAAGCCGCAACACCGCCCCGGAGGTCAGGATCATCACCATCGCCCACTGGCTCGCCAGCGCGAGCAGCAACAGCCCCAACCGTGTTCTCCAGGAAGCAAGTAATTGCGCGATGTGCTCCAGTTGCCCTGATGCTGATTTCGGTTGCGTTACGTCCATGACACCCGCCTGTACCTATGTTGTGGCCCGGCGGATCACAAGCAGTGACTCGCCGGGCCGGGCGTCTAGTCATTTCCGGATGCTGCGTAGAAATCCTCCCCTGCCGCAACGACGCCGTTCAGGGTCGCTGGGTCAGCCTGGCGCGGGGCAATCGGCAATCCCCATACCTCGGCAACTGACGGCACGTGAGGGGCAACGCGCGGGCGAGGGGCAATTGCCAGCGGAATACGGGAGGCCCAGTCCATGGTGGTGCTGCGGAACAGCTGCGCCGGCAGCCCATCAAGAGCAGCAGCGACGATCTGTCGCTCCAGTTCCCGCAGGTCAACATCGCCCGCCTGGTGCAGGAATCCCTTGATCGACTCATACGGTGGGAAGCCATAGGCGTCTTCACTGTTGCTCATCAGGGTGTCCAGGGACTGGTCGTAATCCAGCGGCACTTCACCTTCACCTCCACGTTCGATCACAAACAGGCCGGCGAGACGTGCGCTCTCCGTGAGTTTCGCGCCCGGCACCAGCCGCTGGACGTGGTATTTCGGTGGAGGGACGATCCATTGGACGATGGCGTTGATAGTGGCCATCGGCATGCGAGACTTCGCCAGCAGCAGGGCGAACCGGCGTCCGCCGCGAGAGTGCAGCCGTGCCTGGAGCGGCAGGGTCAGCCGTTCACGCCGGGAAAGGAGCGGCTGGTTGACCGCGGCAACCGTGTGGTGGCTAATGGTCATTGGCTTGGGGTAGGTCAACACGGCGCCACTGGGTGAGATCAGCGTCAGGTCGTCGGAGAGGAAGGCGGCGTTGTCGGTCGCCCGCTGCTGCGCATCCAGAATACGCAGGATGGTCGTTGTCTTGCCGGTGTCGGTGCGCGCGGTGACCAGATAGGCATC
>CAZRNC010000219.1:0-5393 GCA_964601285.1 uncultured Thermomicrobiales bacterium
GACATTGCGGCAGTTTATGGATGAAGTTCACGATTGGTATCACGAAACCGGCGGCCAAATGCCCGCGAAGATCCCACTCTCGGTTCCTCTCGATACTGACTAGATGAACTTCCGATGAGCATCCGGCGCATATTGGCGTCGGATGTCAATGGTGAACTGATCCAGTAGCTCCGGGGTAACCGGCTCTCCTGGGTGGCATGCCTGCATCCAGCGCAGGAACGGTGCGACTTGGACGGTGGAGGTGCGGAACTCTTCGATCATCAGACGGCCGATCAAGCCGTGCGTTTCGAGGAAGTCGGGATTCTCCAGTCGTTCGAATAGCGGAGCGCGATTGTAGGTGACCCTGTGGAACTCGGGCGCCCAGCTTCCCTTTTCAGTATTCAGAAGCAGATAACCAGCAGCCGGATTCGCATCCAGCGGAACCCCGACCGTGCCGGGATTGAGGATGTGCCACTTGCCTGATGTGCGGTCCATCTGTAGGTGAGTATGGGCGGTGATGACGACAGTTTCATCGACCGTGGCGAGCATGTCAGCAATTGCCTCATCGCTTGCCTGAGGATAGAAGCCCTCCCAGTGATCGCGTGGTGAACCGTGGATGACGCGGATCAGTGGCCCATCCGGATAGCGTAGCTGGATCGTATCCGGCCAGCCGGCGATCCGCCTGCGCCAGGTGTCACCAATCTGGCTATGGGTATACGGCGGCATGGTGTAGCTTGCCCGTGATGGTGGGCCCCGCTCCGAGTCGTAGTCCAGCACGTAGAATTCATGGTTCCCACGGATGATCGAGCACATTTCACGACGTTCGTCCAGGAATTCCAGCACCTCAAGCGAGAACGGTCCCCAGTTGATCACGTCGCCGGCGATGATGACCTGGTCGACATCGTTCCGGGAGAGGTCCTCCCAGACCGCCTCGAGTGCCGGCAGGTTGCCGTGGATGTCGGCCAGGATCGCGAGTCGTGTCACGGTTGCTCCTCATCGGGCAGGTTGAGCCGGTAGGCGGGGAAGGTGTGCTCCCAGCGATCGTTCTCTGTGAAGAAGGCGGTGAGGCTCGTGGTCATCGGGTCATCAGGGTAGTGCTTGCGACGCCAGAGCAGATACGGACCGATGTATGGACGGGCCGTTTGGAATTCCTTGATGACAAGGTGTCCGGCGTCGCCATGCTCGGCAATCAGATTCTGTTGCTCAAGTCCCTGGATCACATGCTGCTGGTCATACGGCACTCGAAGATGAGTTACTCGCCAGATGCTGGTTTCCGATTCAAGCAGCGCATAGCCGGCGTCCAGGATTCCATCCTGCGGATTGCCGAGTGAACCTGGATTGACAATGTGCCAGCGGTTAACCTGCCGCTCGAGAGGGAGATGGGTGTGCGCTGTGATCACAGTTGTCTCTGTGATGGATGCGAACGCTTCGTTGATCTCCTCGTGCGGTGTGTCGGCGTAGATCCCTTTCCAGTGATTGCCGGGTGCGCCATGAAGCACGCGCACTGGGGGCGCATCGGCGAACCGAAGGCTGAGTGTGTCCGGCCAGCCCGCAATCCGTCGTCTCCAGGCATCGCCAACCAGCCTGTGAATCCAGCGTGGGCCGGTCATCCTCTGACCGACAACAGCCTCCCAGGCAGGAGGGGCTCGTGGAGTGTCGTAGTCGAGCAGGTAGATCTCATGATTCCCACGGATGATGGAACACGTCTCTCTTCGTTCATCCAGAAACTCCAGCACCTCGCGGGAGAATGGCCCCCAGTCGATGACGTCACCAGCGATGACTACATGATCGACGTCACGACGACTCAGATCCTCCCAGACAGCCTCCAGCGCCGGCAGGTTGCCGTGGATATCGGCCAGGACGGCGAGTCGTGTCACGGTTGCTCCTCCTCGGGAAGATTGAGCTGGTAGGCGGGAAAGGTGTGCTCCCGGCGAAGATCCTCGGTGAAGAGCTCGGCAAGACTGGTTGTCATCGGCTCGTTGGGGTAGTTGGTGCGCCGCCAGAGCATGTATGGGCCGACCCACGGACGGGCAGTGCGGAACTCCTCGACTATGAACCGGCCGAAGTCGTTGTGCTCGGCGATGGCACTCTGGCGTTCAAGTTCCTGGATCACCCGGCTGCGGTCGAAGGGGACCCGGCGGTGGGTGGCATGCCAGCCGCCTTCGCCGGATTCCAGCAGCATGTAGCTGGCGTCAGGGATGCCGTCGGTCGGATTGCCGGCCGATCCTGGATTGACGATATGCCAACGATCAACCTGACGATCAAGCGTCAGATGGGTGTGCGCACTGACGACGGTCGACTCCTTAACCGACGCGAATGCCTCGGCGACCACCTCGACGGGCGTGTCCTCGTAGACTCCCTGCCAGGGATTTCCCGGCGCACCGTGGACAACCCGCAGGGGAACCGCATCGGCAAAGCGCAGGCTGAGGGTGTCCGGCCAACCTGCGATTCGTCGCCGCCATGTGTCCCCGATCAGCTGGTGGATCCAGCGTGGACCGGTCAACCGCTCGCCGGTGATGCGTTTCCAGGCTTCCGGAGCTCGTGGCGAGTCGTAGTCGAGCAGGTAGAACTCGTGGTTCCCGCGGACGATCGAGCAACGCTCCCGCCGCTCGTCCAGAAACTCCAACACTTCCAGCGAGAAGGGTCCCCAGTTAATGACATCGCCGGCGACAACAACGTGGTCAACCTCGAACTGACTGAGATCTGCCCAGACAGCCTCCAGCGCCGGCAGGTTACCGTGGATGTCTCCGAGGACGGCGAGCCGGGTCATGCTCTGCTCGTTGCCATGGCGCTCTGGATGGAGTGGACCATGACGATGATCGGGATGAGCAGCAGGGCCAGCGCGCCGCCGGCCAGCGAGAGCACGGTGAAGCTGGCGGTTGCCACGATTACACCGCTGGTGATGCTGCCGCCGGCACCGGAGAGGGCGACACAGACATCGACCATTCCCTGGGTAGATGCGCGAGACTCGATCGGTGTTGAGTCAGTTAATAGCGCTGTGCCGGATACTAGTCCGAAGTTCCAGCCAAGGCCGAGCAGCCAGAGGGCGAATGCCAGGATCGGTACGGAATCGACCGGCGCCATGGCGGCGATGATTCCGGCAGTTGGCAGGGTGATCACCGAAGCGATCATGAGCGGGATGCGTCCCAGCCGGTCCACCAGATAGCCGGTGACCGGCGAGAAGAGGAACATGCCGGCAACGTGGAACCCGATGACCAGCCCGGTAGCCGAGAGGCTGTGGCCATGGTCGCGCATATGGATTGGAGTCATGGTCATGATCGCGACCATCACCACCTGGGTGATGACCATCACTGACGCGCCGAGGATGATGCCCCGCCGTTGCAGATCAGTCGTGCCGGTAGCGGCAGGTTTACCTGCTGTCTTTGCCGTGGAGACCGCCATCGTCTGGGCGGTCAGGAGCGGATCCGGACGCAGGAAGACTGTCAGGATCGTTGCTGCAATCAGATAGGCAGCAATGGCCAGCAGGAACGGGCCGGAGAGTTCCGGTATGCCGATCCGGTTGGCAACATCCCCCATCGGACTAATCAGGTTCGGGCCGGCGACTGCTCCAAACGTTGAAGCGACGAGGATGGTGCTGATCGCCTGTCCACGTCGTTCCGGCTTTGCCAGATCAGTGCCGGCATAGCGGGCCTGCAGGTTGGTCGACATGCCAGACCCGTAGATGAAGAGGCTAAGAAACAGCAGAATCGGATTATCCAGAATGGCAGCCAGAACCACACCTGCGCCACCGATTGCACCGGAGATGTAGCCGAGGCTCAGCCCAATCCGCCGACCTTTCTTCTGTGAAATCCGGCCGACGATATAGGCGGCGATTGCCGACCCAAAGGTGAAGAGTGCACCCGGTACACCGGAGAGGCCGGTCGAGTTCAACATCTCCTGGGCCAGCAGTGCGCCAACGGCAACGCCGGCGGCCAGCCCGAGTCCACTCATCACCTGGGAACAGGCAACGACAATCAGGGTGCGTTTATATACTCGTTGGCGTTCTGCCTCCAGAACGGCATCAACCGGGGCTGCTGTCTGCATGCTACGACGCTTTCGATGTGTTTATCTAACCAACAACAAGAAGGCCGGTCTCCGGCCGCAGAGACTATAGCGCGTTTGGCTGTTGGATACATGCTGCCCGGGATCAAAGGGGCTGAATACTGGAGAATTCTACGACGAGGAGCGATTCTGTTCGAAGGTCTCCTGGCCCGCACGGAGCACAGCGTCCCAGTCTTCGCGAAGTGGGATGACATTGAGGTCGGTGATCAGAAACCGGATCACCTCTTCAATCGATAGGCGAGCTGTAGGGATGTGGAGTTTGGAAAACCCTTTGGCTAGCGGATGGGCGGAGCCGCGTAGCAGCGCCGAGCCAACGTGGACATGCGGTGGTTTGGGGAGTTCGTCTCTGCTCCATTGAAATGCGAGGATTTCCTGTCCCTCGTCGTCGAAGATCTCGTAGCTCCAGGCATCAATGACTACCTGATAGCGCAGGCTCACTCGTGCAGTTGTTTGTTCGGCAATGTGGATTCGCTGTCGCATATGGAAGTAAAGGGAAGATGTTTCACCCTCCCTCACCGAGACGTTTCTGTTGAGCCTTTTCGGTGAATCCCGGAGGCTAAGCGTTTCTGATTCACTATTACGCGGCAAACGGACAATGAAATGTGGTTCCGTCAAACACCCAATTGAGGTCTTGTACGGCTCAAGGTATGCCTCGAGTGCGCCAGCGGGCGTTCTGCCTGACAAAGGGTCTAGTCTCGAATCATGGGCAGCAGCCCGATCATCGTTCTAACGCCCGATTCATCCTCCTCACCCTCGTATTCTCCAGCGTTGAAACGACGCACAAACTCTTCCCCCGAGATCTTGAGGGTGAACTGCGCCATTCGATCGAAGAACTCAAGGGCTTCCTCGCGGGTGATATAGGTAAGTGATCCGCCCAGTTCGGCGTCAGTGGACTTTGCTTGCACTGCCATTGCCGCCTCCTTCCACGGGTTGACGAGCTTGTTGAACGTGTTAACCGTATCCCGAAGTATATAGCACCGAATATGCAGCCGACCTGACCAGTCAGTCCATAACGTTTACCTGGATGTCGATTCCAAATGCCCCGGCCAACCCCCGCTGACCTGCCGGGGTGATGTAGACAGTTCGGCCCTCCGGCTCGCGTTCGATCCACCCGGAAGCGAACAGCCGGTCGGCGATGGCTGCTCCCAGCGAGCCGGCCAGGTGGGGGCGGCGTTCGCTCCAGTCGATGCAGGTGCGGGCGAAGTGGCGTCGTCGTCTCCTGGCTGCGGCCACATCGATCCCCAGGCTTTCGAGGTGCCGCGTTCCTGATACCGTAAGCAGGAAGCTATCCGGGGTTTCGATCAGTGTGCCGCTGTGGACCGGTTTCGACCGGCTTACGGCGGGCATGCAGT
>CAZRNC010000220.1:0-5390 GCA_964601285.1 uncultured Thermomicrobiales bacterium
CCATCTTCAAGGGAGACGACATCTCGGTTGCTGAAAATTTCGTCCGAAACGACCCGTATGTCGAGAAGGGCCTGGTCACGAGCTGGTCAATCCGCACCTGGAACGTCGTCGAAGGCACGGCATATGACGGACCTTCACCCCTCTAGTACGACTTCGGCAGGTCCAGCACGTGCTGGGAGATGAAATTGAGGATCTCCTGGGAGATCGGGACGATCTGGTAGAGGCGTGCCTCGCGCCAGAGCCGCTCGACGTGGAAATCCTTGCGATAGCCACGTCCGCCCAGGGTTTGCATGGCGACGTCGCAGGCAGTGAACCCGGCTTCGGATGCCAGGTACTTGGCGGCGTTGGCTTCTGCCCCGCAGGGTTTGCTCTGGTCGAAGAGCCAGGCGGCCTTCATCGCCAGTAGTTCGGCTGCCTCAAGCTCGGCCCAGCAGCGGGCAAGCGGGTGGGCGATTGACTGGTTCTGGCCGATCGGCCGGTCGAAGACTTCGCGTTCCCGGGCATAGTCCGTGGCTATCTTCAGGGCAGAGCGTCCGATGCCGACCGCTTCCATAGCGATCACGATACGTTCCGGGTTCAGCCCGTCCAGCAGGTGATAGAACCCTCGCCCGACTTCGCCAACGACACGTTCGTCGGAAACCTCGACATTGGTCATCGTCAGTACGTTGGAATCGACGGTGTTGCGGCCGGTCTTGTCGACGATCTCCAGCTTGCAGGTTGCCGGGTCAAGGTCGATGAAGAACAGGGTGAGACCCAGGAATGGCTTCTCCGGATTGCGCTCGGCAGTGCGGGCCAGTATCAGCGCATACTGGGCGTGCTGGCCGTTTGAGAGCCACGCTTTTTCGCCATTGATCCGCCAGCCGCCGGGAATCTTCTCGGCGCGGACGGTGATCCTTGAAGTGTCGGAGCCGGCGTCGGCCTCGGTGACGCCGAACGACATCTTGATCTCTCCCGATGCCAGTTTGGGCAGAAACTCCGCCTTCAGTGCGTCTGAACCGTGCATCTGGATCGGCAACGGCGGAAACATCGCCAGATGGAGCGGTGATGCACCGCTGGTGCCGGCCCCACTGGCACAGACCGTTTCCAGCACCAGCGCGGCTTCAGTCACGCCAAGCCCCTGGCCACCGTACGCTTCCGGAATCACCAGCCCGTGGAACCCGGCGTCAATGCAAGCCTGGACGAACTCGTGCGGATAGCTTTCTGTGCGGTCGAGCTCACGCCAGTATTCGAGGTCAAACGGCGCGCAAAGTGCGCGAGCATCAGCAATTAGCTTCTCGTGGTGTGGATCCATTGCAAACTGCATCTCAACGCCTCAGTTCATCGTTCGCTACTGGCCGTGCCTACGTCCAACTGATCTTACCTTTGCCAGTCGGTAACGTTGCGCCCAGGGTGCGCTCGATGCGGACAACTGAGCGGTGTCCACTCCCCATTGTCCGTACATGCATACGGACGCGAAGGGTTTACGGGGAGTGCCGAGCTGGCACATTTCAGGGCAATTCGCGAACTGGATGCATCAGCGATTGGAAACGATCCAAATTTCCTACACACAGGTGGTAATCGATGACATTAGCAGGACAAAACGCTATTGCCCACTTCGTAGCAGTCACTCTATACTCGCCGAAGATACGATACACGAGCGATGCGCAATGCAAACATGCTGTGACGATGCGTCACTGCGCGGGAAGGGGGCGGGAGCAACCAAAACCGCAGGGACTTGTCGAAAAGGATGAAGCCTCATGCTGTTCATGCCACCGGCCGCCGGTCATAACAGCAGGTAATCTCTGTGGGATCTCGCCAGAGGTCCCGCATGTACGAGTGGTTAGGGAGAGCGACACTATGACCCGACGAGCGCGCTCGTTACGAGCGCTGCTTGTTGTTGGCCTATTCACCACCCTTGCGGCGACGATGATCGCACCGGGTGCGGCACAACAAGAGCCACCGGGAGTCCCGGCGATGGACTCCCTTTGGCAATCTACTGCTCCGGGGTTTACCTGGGGCGCAAATGCCATCTATTTTCCGTGGATAGCCAATGACGAAGATTTCGGACTCGGTGCTGCTGATACCAGCATCTCCGTTCAGAACCTCGAAGACCGCGACGGACAGATCTGGATCTATCGCGGCATCGGAGATAACGACTGGGAGCTGGCGACAACGGCGACGCTCTCGGCGTATGCAAGCAAGACATTCTCAGCTCAACAACTCGGTATTGCCTCCGGCGACGGCGCGCCGGTAGCCGTGCGTGGCTTCCACTGGATACCAGGCACTACACAGCCAGGTGTGCCAGCCGGCGGATTTCTGGCAGAAACGATCGTTTCGCTGGTCAATCCAATCAACAATGCATCGCAGGTCGTTGCCTGTGTGGTAAATGCCTACAACGCCGATGGCAACTTAGGCACTCCACATCCATTTGTTGCGGCCACCGGATTTACCTGGAACGACATCACCTATGCCCAAGGTGCGACGATCGAATGGGAAACCCAGGGCGACCTCCAGGAGATTCTCAACGCTGCCAATGCTGATAGCTCCGGTGCACTGGTTAACCCGTTCGGTGGACTGAATGCCGACGGTGATTGTCACGATGCACTGGACGCAAGCACCAGTGGCTTCCTGGATTCATTGCGGATCGCTGGTGTCGCCAAGGCAGCGGCAACAGGCGACAACCTGCCGTTCACCAGCGTTGCTGATACTGCGGTCAGCGGCTACAACGCAATCAATGGGCTGGAAGTCAGCTCGTTTAATGCGTGGTATCTGCCGATCGTCCAGACAAATTGTGGTCCTGGCGGCTGTTGGGACTCCATGATCCGTGTGGCGAACCTTTCGGATCAAAACAGTGCCGTCACGATCCGGTTCTTCCCGCACGACAATGCTGCCGGCAGCCTGGACACCGGTTTCCAGATCGAGCAACTGGTCGATGGTGGCGACACCTGGAATGTCCACCTTGGCTCGCTGGTGCCACAAGGGTGGATTGGCAGCGCCCACATTTATAGCGACGGTAACGTCTTCGCGATGGTCGACCGCTACAAGGTTGGCTATAACATGTGGATTACCAACACTGGTTCTGCTGCAAACTTCGAAAGCGAAGCCCAGATGCCGGGAGCCGCTGGGCGCTATGCACTCTTTGCTCCACATGTGCTGATGGACTACTTTGGCTGGAACACCGGCATTAATGTCGCCAACCTGGTCGATGAGCATAACAACATCAGCATTCAATACTTCAACATGCTCGGCAACGCCACCCAGGTGTTGAGCCAGCGACTCGCGCCCTATGGAATGACCTATTTCTATGACCCGAGCGTCAACGCCCAGAATATCAGCAGCCAGGACGTGGTGGCCGATCCGAATAGTGGTGTCGTCGGCTCGGCAATTGTCTGGAGTGACCACCCGGTCGCCGCCGCAGTCGATGCGACCAAGTATCCCGAGACCGACCCGCGTGGTGGACCGGATCTCTTCCAGGCGACCAGCTACAACGCCACCCAGAACGTCTTTACCTGGCAGGCAGTGCCACTGGTTCAGAAAGGCAACCCGATCGATGGCCAGGGAGCGACCAGCGGGATCAACATCATGAACCCGAACGCGGCCGCGACGACAGCCAACGTCTACTTTGTTGACCAGAGTGGCTTCAATGCCCAGAACTTTGGCGTGAGTGGTGTGACGATTCCCGGGTTTGCCAACGGCTTCGTCTACACACTCTGGCAGCACAACCTGCCGGATGGCTTCTATGGCGCGGCGCAGGTGATATCCAGCCTGCCAGTTGCAGCGGTCAGCGCCAATGTCGACTATCAGGTCGACGGCGACGGCAGCACCATTTTCAACGCCTTCAATCCGTGTGGCCATTACCGCGTAGCTGGAGCTCTTTGCAGCTTCGAGGGCCCGATTGACATCTCGGGCGGCAGTGTCACTAAGACCTGGCTGAACCTGGACGATGAACCGGTTGTCGGCGTGCAATTCCATATCGTCAGCACCGATCTGGACTCGCCATACCAGCGCCATGGCATCAGTGGGATGGATGGTTCGACGACCTTCGACGACGTGCCGCCCGGCACCTACCACCTGAATGTCGATGCCCTGCCGGCTATCTATCAGATGCCGGAGCGTCCGGCTGATGTCTTTACGCTGGATGAGGGCGAAGACTGGGAGGAAACCAACACGCTCGATTTCGTCGTTGATCCACAGGGGCCGTCCGGACTTATCACGAAGACTGTCTGTATCGCCGGGGAAAGTGGCTTCAACCCGGAATACTGGTTTGAGTGCTCCGATGTGAACCTGGCCGGCGTGAACGTGGATATCTACATCGACCCGGACCTCGATCCGGTCAACTTCCCGCTCACCCCGCCGGAATCCGACCTGCGAGTCTTCCAGGGTCACACCGGTGAGGACGGTAGCGTCACGCTGCCGCTGGCACCGGGCAACTACATCCTCTGTGTCTATGAGGATCCGGACGGCACCATCACCACTACTGACGGTGTTGAGGTGACGACCGATCTGCCGCCACAGATCAACTTCCTGATGGAGTGTGTGCTGCTTTACGGTGAGCCATTTACCATCGAGGCGGATGATGACCTGCACCTGATCAATGAGGCGATCCCGACACCGGTGCAAACCCCGTGATCGATGGAAGGGATGACGCGGTAATGGCACTGCAGAGGAAGGGAACTGACGCATGAACCGTGTGAAACCCGGTCAACACCGGCTGATCGTTTCACTGTTGACAGTGGTTCTGGTGCTCGGCGGCATGACCGTCTTAACTGTCGGCGCAGCGCCGCCATCGAGCACGATCTATGGCTGTGTGACCACGAGTTCCGGCGTGCTCTACAGGGTCGGACACACCGAGCCGGAGCGGTGCAACGATGGCGACACGCTCATCAGTTGGAGCCAGTCGGACGGGGCAATCACCTACCACGGGGCGTGGCAGGAGAGCGCCTCACCATACCAGAGCGGGGCGATTGTTACCCACGACGGTGGGACGTGGATCTCGGTTGCGGCAGACAACACCAAGCCACCAGAAGATGGGGACAACGGTTGGGACTTGTTGGCCCAAACCGGTGACACCCCGCCGCAATCCGGGAGTGGCGTGCGGATGGGCTATGACACGATGGTATTGAAATATTCACCTTCCGCGTCTTTGCCTTCCTTTGCCTATAACTGTCCGGGTGGCTACTTCTCAGTCGGGGCAGGAGGACAACCACTCAACCCTGACAATAGCCTCCGGCGGGTTGTTCCCATTCTCTCGACTGCGGCTCATGGTGTCTATAATGTCGAATCCTGGCAAATCTCGATGCAAAGCGGTGGAATAACCGTAAGTGAAATTTGCGTTAAGGAAGTCAAAGTGACAATGGACGGGATAATCGCGGGTCCATGGGTCCAGATCGTGTCACTCGTGGTTGCGCCAG
>CAZRNC010000221.1:0-5387 GCA_964601285.1 uncultured Thermomicrobiales bacterium
CGCGTATGGTGCGTTCGACGATGCTGGATGTGCTCAATGAAGACTATGTGCGAACCGCCTATGCCAAGGGCCTTCCGAGTCGGCGCGTGATTACTGTCCACGCGCTTCGCAATGCGCTGATTCCGGCGATGACGGTTGTTGGTATCTCGCTGGCGAACATGTTGGGTGGCTCGATCATTGTCGAGACCGTCTTCAGTATCCCCGGTATGGGGCGCCTGGTGGTTCAAAGCATCACCCGCCGGGATTTCCCGATCATTCAGGGTGTGGTGCTGATTACCGCAGTCATTCAGCTGTCGGTCATGTTGCTGATCGACGTGCTCTATGTCTATATCGATCCGAGGGTGCGCTATGGCTCTGACTGATTCCAAGAACGAACTTGCCGAGGCGGCAATACCGGCACGCAAACCGTTCCGTCTGTCTTCGATTACTCCGGCTTCCAAGTATTACTGGATTCGCCTGTTGCTGGAGAACCGGGCCGCTGCGGCAAGCCTGCTGTTTATTCTGGTGATGACGTTGATGGCGGTCTTTGCTGGCCTGATTGTCAATCAGGGGCCAAGCGTTGTGAACCCGGTCGATCGTTTGATCAGTCCCAATTCGCAGTACTGGTTCGGCACGGATACGCTCGGCCGTGATCTGTTTGCCCGTGTGCTGTACGGCGCCAGAATCTCGTTGCTGGTTGGTGGCCTGGTGATGATCGGCTCGGGGTTCATCGGATCGGTCATCGGCCTGTCTGCCGGATACTATTCCCGGCTGGACACCGTGTTGATGCGGGTGATGGACGGCTTCGAGGCCTTCCCCGGCATCCTGCTGGCAATCGCGATCATGGCGTCGCTTGGTGCGGCAACCGAGAATGTGATCGTTGCGCTCACCATCGTCTTCACCCCGAACGTCGCACGCCTGGTACGTGGCACCACGCTGGTGACCAAGCATCAGCTCTATGTTGAATCGGCCCGTGCCATCGGCATGCGTGATATTCCGATTCTCCGGAAGTACGTGTTCGTCAACTCACTCTCCCCGCTCATCGTCCAGTGTACGTTTGTGGTGGCCTTTGCTATTCTGGCCGAGGCGTCGCTGTCCTTCCTTGGGGCAGGTGTTCCAGCTGGAACCCCGACCTGGGGGAATATGGTGAGCGAAGGTCAGGCGTACTTGCGACGGGCCTGGTGGATTTCGATCTTCCCCGGCACGTTCCTCTTCCTGACGGTGATGGCAATCAACCTGATCGGTGATGGTTTGCGAGATGCTATTGACCCACGCTCACGTCGACGGTAGGCGCCATTGAACCAGGGCCATGCCACGGCATGGCCTTCGAATGGCAGTAGAGGAGCGTGGAATGTCGTACCCGGCGCAGATGAAACTTGCGTTGACCGGGGATAGCATCATCCTGCGGAAGATTTCCAACTACAACGACGAACCGACAGCAAAGCTATATCAACTTCTGGCAGAGGCCGATGTCGCCTTCACCAACCTGGAAGTGTTGCCGAACAACTTCGCCGGCTATCCGGCAGTTGAAAGCGGCGGCTCACACTTTGCCGCCCACGACTGGGTGGTCGATGACCTGCAAGCGCTGGGATTCGACCTGTTCAGCTGCGCCAACAACCACGCCCTCGACTACAGCACTGTTGGTTGTGTTGCGACCATCGAACAACTGGAGCGCAAAGGCGTTGCGTTTGCCGGAATCGGCCGAAACCTGGGTGACGCCCGGATGCCGGTGTACTTCGACTCCGCCGCCGGCAGTGTCGCGATGCTCTCATGCAGTTCCTCGTTCGCAAAGGGCCAGCATGCCGGCGAACAGCGTCCGGAAATGCAGGGCAGGCCGGGCCTGAACCCGATTCGCTATGACACGGTCTATGAGCTTCCGGAAGAGCGGATCGCCCAGCTCCGGGAGATCGCTGAAGCGCTCGGCGTCGAGCAACGCCGTCAGGAACGGCTGACCTCCGGCTTCTACTTCCCGCCCGACGACCCGGCCATTTTCCCGTTTATGGACCAGAACTTCCGGCCGGGAGATGCCCCGGCGATCCGGACCTCGCCGAACGCGAAGGACATGGACGCTATCGCCAAGTGGGTGCGTGAGAGCGCAACCCGCGCCGATCTGGTGATGCTGAGCCTGCATGCCCACGAACAGGGCAACACCAAGCAGGACCCGGCCGAATTCATCCCGGTCTTCTGCCGGGCGATGATCGATGCTGGTGCGCACATGGTCGTTGGCCACGGCCCCCATCTGATCCGTGGCATGGAAATCTACAAGGGCAAGCCGATCTTCTACAGTCTCGGCAACTTCGTTGGCCAAAACGAGCTGGTCTGGCGGCTGCCGGCGGAATCATACGAGCGGTTCCGGGCCGATCCGTCGTTGACGCCGGGTGATGTGTATCGCACCCGGACCAAGAACAACACCCAGGGCTTCCCGGCGGACAAGATCTACTGGGAGTCGCTGATGCCGGTGTTGCAGTATGCCGACGGCAAGCTCTCGTCGATCGACATTCACCCGGTGACGCTTGGGCTGGGTGAGCCGGAATATCGCCGGGGACGGCCACGGTTAGCCGAGGGCGACGAGGGTGATGCGATCCTCAAACGGTTCGCTTCGCTATCGGAAGCATTCGGAACCGAGGTCCGGATTGCTGGTGGCAAGGCTACCGTTTCGCTCGGATAGCGCACAAACACATACCCGATTAGAGGTAGTTACGGTATCATCGTTGACTGCGGGGCAGAATGGTGCTGTGTCGCACGCATGATCGTGCCATGTCCGGGCTTTGGCCCGTGCCTCGAATTAGACAATATTGCACGGCGCTCCAGATAGAACCAGCCGGTGCGAGGGCGCCCGGCTGCTGAGAGGAAAACGCTCTTGATGGGCTTGTGGAACGGATACGTAGACCTGATCCAGTCAGGTCTGGCCTGGTTGGCGGATCTCACCGGCAGCGGTGCGATGGCGATCATCCTCTTTACGATCATTATCAAAACGGTTCTTCTTCCGTTGACCATCAAGTCTGTCAAGTCCACTGCTGCCATGCAGGAGTTGCAACCTCGTATCAAGGATCTTCAAAAGAAGTACGGCAAGGACCGGCAGCGTCTCTCCCAGGAGACGATGAAGCTCTATTCGGAATACAACATCAACCCGGCGGCCGGTTGTCTACCACTGCTGGCCCAGATGCCGATCTTCTTCGGCCTGTTCTTTGCCATCCGGCGTTCGACTGAAGCCGGCGTTGGCCATTTCGCTGATGGATTCCTCTGGATCCCGTCACTTGGGGAACCAGACAAGGTCAGTTTGCTGTTCCTCCCGCTAGCCCCGCTGGCCATTCTGGCCGGCGCGGCGCAATTCGTTCAGATGCGGATGATGCGCCCGCGAAACCAGGGCAAGGTCACCGACCCGCAGCAGGCCATGATGCAGATGATGATGAACTTCATGCCGCTGATGGTCGTCATCTTTGGTTGGAATTTCCCGGCCGGCGTCGTGCTGTACTGGTTCATCCAGAGCGTCTACTCGGTTGTCCAGCAGTGGTTCATCACTGGTTGGGGCGCGGTCGGAGACTGGTTCCCCTGGCTGCCGGAACTCCCGGAACATCGACGTCTTGGTTACAAGAAGAAGCCGGATCCGTCGAACGTTGTCGTCAGCGGTGAGCCGACCGAACTTGGTGGCTTCATGGGCTGGATGCAGCGCAAGTCGCAGGAGATGGAATCCCGCCAGGCTGAGCGCAAAGAGTCTGGTGGTGGCACCAGCCAGTCGAGCAAAGCTGAGGCTGAACCAGAGATCGACGAACCGGAAGACGAGCCGGAATACGAACTCGAAGAGGGCGTTGTACGGCTTAGCGCAAGTGGTGGCAAGGTTCGCCGGCATCAGGGCAAGAACGCCAACGGGTCAGCGGTACCAGCCTCCGATGAAGTGGTCGACGATCTGGATTCCACGCCAACAGCGAAACCTGCACCACGTCGCCAGCGTTCAAACAAGCGAAAGATGGCCGGCGACTGATCAAACGTTCGTACTGCCAGTCCATAGATGATAGGAGTTGGGTGCCTAATGGATCGTTCGTACAGTGTTGAAATCCAGGCGCGTTCGGCCGAAGAGGCAACCCGCCTTGCCCTCGAACAACTGAACGTCACCCGCGACCAGGTCGACATTGAAATCCTCGCCCGCACCGAACCCGACATGTATGGCGATGGCGAAACGTTGATCCGGGCAACGGTCCGTGGACGTTCCGCTCCGCCGGCAGCGCGCAGCCGTCAGCGTGAGGGCCGCCCACAGGATGGCCGCCGGCAGCCCCGATCCGGTCAGGGACAGGGCCACGGCCGCGGTCGTCCGGCACGATCGGCAGACTACGCACGCCCTTCGACTCCACCTGCACCACGAACACCTTCAGCCGCGACCGATGAAGAGACGATCGCGCTGGAAACGACGTCCAAGGAAGTCGTTCGCACCCTGCTGGCGTTGATGGAAGTGCCGGCCGATGTGATGGCGGTTGATAATCCGTCGGCGATGGAATTGAGTTCGGACGATCCGCCAACGGTCTTCATTGATATCAATGGCAGTGATCTGGGCATGCTGATCGGACGCCGTGGCGAGAACCTGAGCCAGTTGCAATACATGGTCAACCTGATCATGAACCGCAACAGCGATAACTGGGTGCGGGTCATCCTCGACATCGAGGGCTATCGCACACGGCGGGAAGAGTCGCTGATCAACCTGGCAGAGCGTGTCGCGCGACAGGTTGCCCGTAACCGCCGTCCGATTGCGCTGGAGCCGATGCCGGCCAATGAGCGCCGGATCGTCCATATGACGCTCAAGCGCCAGGGCGGTGTAACGACATCCTCCAGCGGCGAAGGTTCCATGCGCCGGGTGACGGTGTTCCCGCAGTAGGGACGCTCAGTATCCAGGATTAGCACGCACAGTATCCGGGCGGGGCGATGCCTCGCCCGGATACTGCCATCGCAACCATCCTTGCCGGTATGGGTTTGCAGAAGACAGGTGATCGAACATGACAGGGTTGCACGCTCCGGACTATCTTGCCATTGGTCACATCACTGTTGATCTCACGCCGGAAGGGCCAATGCTGGGTGGAAGTGTGTTGTACGGTGCGTTGGTTGCCGCGCGGCTTGGCGCACGGGCCACAGTCATCACTCGTGCCAACCTGGATGGTCTCGACAAGTCGCTGCGCAAGCAACTCGATGAGGTTGCCGCCGAAATTGACCTTGTTGTCCAGTCCAGCCAGGACACCACGACCTTCGTGAACAGCGAACGAGCCGGCCGGCGTGAGCAGGAACTGCGTGGCTGGGCCGGCGAGATCGACCTTAGTGGCGTTCCGCCTATGTGGCGTTCGGCAGATGTGATCCATCTCGCGCCGGTTGCACAGGAGATTGACCATCGAACCACCGGCCCGAGAGCCGGCCGGTGGTTCGAT
>CAZRNC010000222.1:0-5352 GCA_964601285.1 uncultured Thermomicrobiales bacterium
CATCGTGGCTACCGCCGAGGCCCGCGCCACGCTGCCGGCCGACGGCGTCGATCTCATCAACGAAGACGATACAGGGCGCGTTGCGCTTGGCCTGATCGAAGAGGTCCCGTACACGCGACGCACCTACGCCAACGAACATTTCGACAAACTCGGAACCGGAGATACTAAAGAATGGCACGCCCGCCTCGCCGGCAACAGCCCGCGAGAGCAGTGTCTTACCGGTTCCCGGAGGGCCAACCAGCAGCACGCCACGCGGAATACGAGCGCCGAGCGCCGCGAACTTCTCCGGATACTTCAGGAACTCGACCACTTCTTCCAGTTCCTGTTTGGATTCATCCACGCCGGCAACATCGGCAAACGTGACGGTCGGCTTGTTCGCAGTGAACATCCGGGCTTTGCTCTTGCCAAACGACATCGCCTGGTTGTTACTGCCCTGTGCCTGTCGCATCATGAACACCACGATGCCAATCACCAGCATGATCGGGATGAACAGGTACATTGCGCCAAGCCAGTTGCCCCAACCACTCGAGGGATTCACGGTGATGCCCACCGTAGATGGCTCAACACCATAGAGCCGGAGCGCTTCGTAGATCGAGATATTGCCGTCCAGGCGTGTCTTGGCAACTTCGTCTGAGTCACGATAGTGAATGGTGACCGAGGTTGAACCTTCAGTCATCTCGAGCCGGTCAACCCGGTTCTGGGATATCTCGGTTGCAAGCTGCTGCATCCCGATATTGGTCGTTTCCTCACCATTGCTGATGAAGGTAATCCACAAGGCAACGACGGCAATGATCAGGATGATCCATACAAAGCCGTTTCTCAGCCAGCGTTTTTCCGTCATAGGGTGTCCTTTGAAGCTTCTTCGAGGTCAGATAAGCCGGTGGTATCCAAAGTAACCCGGAGGTTTCCGGGGCGATATAGCAGTCAAAAGTATATCAGTTGCAGTTGGTTACCCCGGCGGTGGAGAAGAGCCGTTCGTACTAAACCCGGGCGACTCCAACGTAGGGCAGGTTTCGGAACTTCCCGGCGTAGTCCAGCCCATACCCGACGACGAACTCATCCGGAATGTCAAACCCCACCCAGTCGACGTCTACATCAGCCTGCCGGGGGACATCCTTGCGCAACAACGTGACAACCTTGATATCCGCCGGCGAGCGTTCTTCAAGAATGCGTTGCAGATATTGCACGGTCAATCCGGAGTCGATGATGTCCTCGACGATCAGAACTTCGCGGTCGGTGATGTCGGTTGCAAGGTCCTTCAGAATCCGCACAACACCACTGGTTTCAGTCGCCATGCCGTAACTGGAAACCGCCATGAACTCGAAATCCATCGCGATCGGCATCGCCCGCACCAGATCGGCCATAAAAATCACCGCGCCGTTCAGCACACCAACACAGAGCGGCTTACGCCCGCGATAGTAGCTGGAAAGCTCCTCGCCAAGCTCGGCGACTCGTGTCTGAATCCGATCAGACGAGATCAACTCACTGGCAATGCCCTCTTCGAGCTCGCTCCAGGAAACCGTCATTGATCCTCCTCTTGAACGGACCGGAAGACCAACCGGTCCCGCTCCACCTCTACCCGAATCCCATTGGGAAGCTCAATCAATGCGCCACCCTGCGCCGACGCTGCTGCGGTAACAACACTCGTCACCCGCTCATAGGAAAGCTCGCGCTGGTCATCAGCCGGCATCAGCGACCTGGCCGCCCGCAAAACAACCCGGGTGGACACTGCCTTGTGCGCCTCGGCCAGCTTCTGTCTCGCAACTTCTAAAGCGCCTGACTCGGTTGTGTGAACAATATCAGCAAACAGGAGATCCGCTGCAAGATCGCAGAACTCGGCATCGGTCTCGCGGAGAATTGCCGATCGCAGAATTGTTTCCGATGAACCTGGCACTGCCGATTCCATCGCAGGGATCACCAGGTGGCGAATGGCATTCCGTCGAAAACGGACATCCTGGTTGCTCTCGTCCTCAATTGATGAAACTCCCGAACCATGGACGATGGCTTCAAGCTCTTGCCTGGTGATGTCCAGAAGGGGACGCAAAACGGGAATGTTTGAATCAAACCCGGAGAGAACGACCTCACGCTGCATCGACCGCCAGCCAGAACCGGAAAGGCCATGCAACAGGATTGTCTCGATCTGGTCATCACGAGTATGCCCGGTAACGATCCGGGCAGCGCCGACCTCGCGAGCAACCCGAAACAATACCCGGTACCGCGCTTCACGCCAGGCAGCTTCCTGCGATCCGGCGTCTGGGGCAAGGTTCTCTTCAAACGAGGTGGCGATAAAGGGAACTCCGGCAGACGCACAGAGCGCAGCGACGGTGTCGCTTTCGGCGGCCGATTCGGGACGCGACCGGTGATCGACATGACAAACCGTGAATTCGCCGATCTTCCTTCGCCGGCGCGCTTCGGCGGCCAGCAGAACCAGTGCCGTTGAGTCGACGCCACCGGAACAGGCAATCAGCGCAGGAGACTCCCACGCACCGGTGACCGCCCGGTATGCTCTGGTTCTCTGAATTTGTGAAGTGTGGCCCATGATCATCCTCATCACGGCAGCGGCACTGGCCAAATCTGTCGCGCGGGTGTCGATGGTCTGGAGAATACTGAACTGAAGGTGCCGACGGGTGGAATCGAACCACCGACCGAAGGCTTATGAGTCCTTTGCTCTACCTCTGAGCTACGCCGGCAAGGCACGCTTTCGCGACCGAAATAATACCAACTTCCGGCGCAATATCCAAGAATTGCCGGTAGCCTGCGCTGAAGTACAATCGATTCGCGGTAACCACTCTGGCCGCACCATGAGGAGTCACATGACTGATACCCAACCAATGGAAACTTCTGAACTGCTGGCAGGACTCAATGCCGAGCAGGAAGCTGCAGTCCGCACGACGGACGGCCCGGTGCTGATCGTCGCCGGCCCCGGCAGTGGCAAGACGCGCGTGCTAGCCACGCGTATCGCCTATCTGATCCAGGAACGCGGCATCGCCCCCTGGAACGTTCTCGCACTCACCTTCACCAACAAGGCCGCCCGCGAGATGCGCGAGCGCGTCGAACGGCTGGTTGGAGACCGGGCGAGCTGGATTACGATGGGCACCTTCCACTCATTCTCGGCCCGTGTCCTGCGAATGTATGGCGATGAGATTGGCATTTCATCCCGGTTTGTAATCTATGACGATGCAGACCAGATGGGCGTGGTCAAACGGGCGATGCAACAACTCGACATCAACAGCAAGCAGTTCGCTCCGCGATCCATTCTTAGCGCTATTTCCGGAGCCAAGAGCCGAAACATTGCACCGGACACCTACGCCGAATCGGTCGAGTCCTACTGGGAAGAGATCGTTGCGCGAGTCTATCCCGTCTATCAGGACACCCTTGCCAGACGTAGCGCGCTCGACTTCGACGACCTGCTGCTGGCAACCCTCAAACTGCTCCAGACAGCGCCATATGCTCGCGAAAAGCTGCGCGAACGGCACCAATACGTGCTGGTCGACGAATACCAGGACACCAACCACATCCAGTATCTGATTGTGAACGAACTCAGTAGCGAACATCGAAACGTCTGCGTCGTTGGTGATCCCGACCAGTCGATCTACGGTTGGCGTGCTGCAGATATCCGGAACATCCTCACGTTCAAGGATGACTATCCGGAAGCAACGGAAATCCACCTCGAGGAGAACTACCGCTCAACCCCGGAGATTCTCGCCGCCGCCGATTCGGTCATCCGCAACAACTCACAGCGCATCGAACGCAAGTTGCGGACATCCCGCGGTGCCGGCGAGAAGATTATCGTCCGCGAATGTAGCGACGAAACCGTCGAGGCCCACTTCATCATCCAGGAAATCAACCGGCTGAAAACCCAGCATGGCTACTCCGGCAATGACTTCGCGGTGCTCTACCGTACCAATGCCCAGAGCCGGTCACTTGAAGAGGCGTTCATCTATGGCGGAATCCCCTATCAACTAATCGGCGGCACACGCTTCTACGAACGCAAGGAGATCAAGGACGTCCTCTCGCTCCTGCGACATCTCTCCAACCCGGACGACACCAGCGCGTTCGAACGGATCATCGGCGCGTTCCCGATCGGCCAGGGCATCGGCGCAAAGACGCTTTCAACCCTCGAGACATGGAGCGCCAGCACAGGGCAAGGACTACAGGCGGCACTCGACAGCCTCGGCACGCCCGAAGGTCCACAAGTCGCGGGCCGGGGTCGCAGCCTACTGCAATCGGTCAACGAAATCCTGACAGACTTGCGATCAATGGCGACGCTGGTTGCGCTCTCAGAACTCTTCGACCGGGCGCTCGACGAATCCGGACTGCGAGAGCTGTACGAAGGTGACGACCCGGAGCACATCGAGCGTTGGGAGAACGTTTTGCAGCTCCGAGCGATGATCGCCCAGTACGATGCGATGCCCCACGAGGAAGCCCTGACGACCTACCTTGAGGAAGTTGCGCTCGTATCCGATGCAGATACATTAGAAGACTACGTCGAAAAGGTCACCCTGATCACCTTGCACGCTGTCAAGGGGCTGGAGTTCCCGGTCGTGTTTATCGCCGGCGTCGAAGAAGGGCTGATTCCCCACCAGCGCGCTCTGACCGACAACCCCGAAAACCTTGAGGAAGAGCGCCGGTTGTTCTATGTTGGCATCACTCGTGCCGAGCAGCGGCTCTATATGACGCACGCGTTTCACCGCAACCGCTATGGATACAGTGAGATGAGCCTACCGTCATCCTTCCTGCAATCGATACCGGAGTCGGTCCTTGGCAATGTGCCACTCAAACGTGCGCCACGCCGGGAGCGGATGGCCAGCCTTCATGAGCCTGATTTTGAGGTGAGGGTCCCTGCTCCACCAACATTTACCCGGGTCTCAACCGGAGACCGCGTGTTTCATCTCCGGTTTGGTGACGGAATCGTCGACAAAGTCATCGACAAAGGTGACGACCAGGAGGTCACCGTGACATTCAAGCTCCACGGACAAAAACGGCTGATGGCCAGCCTGGCAAACCTGACAGTGGATTGACGCTACGGCATTGGAGGATGGTACAGATGAAAACCTGGGTATACGCGTTCAGCGAAGGCAGCGCCAGCGATCGTGACCTGCTGGGTGGCAAGGGTGCTAACCTCGCAGAGATGACCTCGATCGGTTTGCCGGTGCCGCCCGGGTTCACCGTCTCCACCGAAGCCTGCAATGCGTATTTGAACTCCAACAGCGAGGTGCCAGAAGGACTTTGGGAGCAGGTTCAGTCTGCCCTCGCCGTAGTCGAAACCTCGATGGACCGCAAGTTTGGCAATCCGGAGAATCCGCTGCTGCTCTCGGTCCGATCCGGTGCCAGGTTCTCGATGCCGGGCAT
>CAZRNC010000223.1:0-5347 GCA_964601285.1 uncultured Thermomicrobiales bacterium
GCTTTGTTCCATGATGTTGTTCTCCATTGATACGGGCTTGATGGAGATTCAATCACTGCAAGCTTGGAATTTGCTGGGAAAGTTCCGCGAAGATGGTCGCTCTTGGTTGCGCTGTCATGGCAACGAGTTTTGGCTTACACCTGCCGCCGTAGCTGTCTCCTGAGTAGCAGGCCACAAGGAATCTGTCGTCCTGTCGTACGGGAGAGGCCGTGCCTCTCCCTTCGCGCGTCAGCGCGACCTGCTCAACCACGACGCTGCTGCAACGAACCGGCGGATCGTTCCGATCCGAGGGAGAGGCATGGCCTCTCCCGTACGGGTGTCAGATCATTTGTGGTCTTGTACTGAGCGAAGTCGAAGGATCTCCTTCCATGCCAGGTTTACTTCGCGATGAACGTGTTCCATCGTGCCAATCGAGGAACGTCCATCGTTCATGGGTCTTCTCTTCCGAGGAGAAGGCAAGTGACATGGAAAGAGATCCTTCGGCTTCGCTCAGGATGACAGGTAAAGATGGTCGCTGCTGAATTGGCTGTCGAGGCATTGAGCGCGGACGCATTGCAATGCGCCCCTACCCCTGCGGGGAGCCAATCCGGGCGAATGCAATTCACCCGTGGGCAGGATCTGCAGCGGTCCGGCGGAAGGTGAGCAGGACGATGGCGGCCGCGACGCCGAAGACGAACCCGCCGAGGTGGACCCAGGTGGCGACCGAGGGGTTGGCGATCTGGCCGTTGTAGAGGTTGACGGTTCCGTAGATCTGGCCGGCAATGTAGATGCTTGTAATCACCGGCAGCCGGATCTTGAAGAACGTCCGCCCACCTCGTCGAAACTTGACCGGCAGCCCCCAGTGCCAACCGACAACAAATGCTGCTCCGAGCAGCGCACAGATCGCGCCACTCGCACCGATCAGCGACCGGTCGGTATCCGGGAATACCATCAAATGGACAATGCCGGAAGCAGCGCCGCCGGCCAGCCAGACGAAGAGCATTGCCCGTGCGCCACAGTGTCGTTCAATCGCGATGCCGGCCAGCAACATGACATAGGCATTCACCACGAAATGATGGGCACTGGAGTGCAGGAAGTTGAAGGTGAGCAGTTGTATCCAGGAGCCGGGATCGGTCCAGGAGAAGGTGCCGGAGACCAGCCCGAATGCGTTGACGAAGGATTGAATGCTATTGCCGGAACGGACGAGCAGAACCTCGAACACCATAACCATGCAGATGCTGACCATCAACAGATAGGTCATCCACGGGCGTGCGTTCGTTGGTGCTGGCGACGAAACCGTCTGCCACGGCACAGCAACCTGCATCTGCTTGTTCCCACCCTGTACGCTGGCCTGTTCCGAGGTGTGGTTTGGGTATGTCTTCCCGGAACACCCATGACGAAAGTACCAAGGACTGAGCCATTGTACCGTACTAATGGGTGGGAATAGTTAGCGTAAGGCGAATCACTACTGCCGGTAACCTGCACATTCGATACAGTTGACCGTAACACGTCCCGCGCAACGGCCAGATACATCCGTTGCCGGGGCTATTTCATGCCGGTTGATGTTTGGCGGAGAGAGCATGCAGGACGTTATGCGGACAACTGTACGGGTGGAGCCGTTTCTGGCCCCGGTGACGATAGATGAGCGGCCAGACGTTGCATGGGATCTGACGGTCCCGGAAGACCCGGCGCTGACACCGGCGGTCGGCCGGGCGGTGATCGATTCACTGGAGCGCGGCGAAACTGGCTACACCTCCGGCGCCGGCATCGAGCAGCTTTGCCAGGCGGTGGCCGGATGGTCGACCTCTGGCGGATTTCCGGTGAATGCCGGCCAGGTGGTAATCACCAATGGCGGCTCCGAGGCGCGCTACATCGTCCTGCGCGAGCTGGTCACGCCCGGCCGGCGAGTACTCCTGACCGACCAGTTTGGCAGCGACACTGAGCGGCTCGCGACGATGGTCTGTGGCGACGTTGTCGTTTCGACCGAACTGCCAGCACCGGAAGCAGGAGACCTGGTCATGATCGCCCAGGCGTCCGGGGTGGATGGCAGTCTGCTGGATCCGGCCCGGCTTACCGGGTTCCTGCGGGTGGCGGCTGACGCCGGCGCAACGGTTGTCCTCGACCGCTCCGACCTGTTTGACAGTTATCTGACTCCCGAAACGTTCTCCCAGCCGGAACTGACCGGCGACGTGATCACGATCGGCTCGTTTTCCGGGATGTTCGGGCTGGATGGCTGGAGAATCGGCTATCTGACCGCTCCGGAGACGTTGGTCCGGGGGCTCGCCGTGCTGAAAGAGTCGATGTCGATTTCAACGTCCACTCCGTCGCAATTTGCGGCGCTGACCACATTGGAACAGGCAGCGTCCATTCTTGACGACGCACGGAGCAAAGCCAGGGCGAAACGTGATCTTGCCACCGGGATACTTGATGCTACCGGGCTTGCCTACCGGATGCCGGCAGTCTATCCCGGTTTGCTCGTTGATGCCGGCATGGATGACCAGCAAGCTGCTGTACTGCTGGCAGTGGGTGGAGTCCGGGTTGATGCCGGATCACACTTTTCAGACAGGCTGGCCGGCTGGTTGCGGATTGACCTGCGGGCGCCGGCAGCAGTGCTGGAAGGTGGCATCAGGCAGATGGCAACGGTATTGAATGAGGCGAGGAAATGACGACGACCACTGAAACTGCTCCTCAGGAGGAGATGAACATTTTCGCGATGCAGGAGCTGATCTCCAGCATGACCGATGTCATCAGCCTCGGCCTCGGCGATCCGGATCTCGGAACACCGGCGCATATTGTTGAAGCAGCACGTGAGGCGATTCTCAGCGGCAAGACCGGCTCTGCCCCGGCCCGTGGACTGCCGGAGCTGCGGGCAGCGGTTGCCCGGAAGCTGGCCAGGGATAACGGCATCCAGGTCGATCCCGAACGCGAAGTGATGATTACGACCGGTAGCCAGGAGGCACTCTACCTGCTGGCGCAGGCGTTGATCGAGCCAGGCGACGAAGTTATCGTGCCCGATCCGCGCTATCCATCCTATGACGCGGCCTTCGCGACCGCCGGCGGGAAGATCGTGCTGGCTCCGACCGATGAGGCGCATGATTTTGACCTCTTTCCGGAAGTGGTTGAAGAGCGCATCACCGACCGGACCAGAGCGATTTTGCTGATTACGCCCGGCAACCCGACGTCCAGCGTCATTTCGCCGGCCAACCTGCGACGCATCGCTGAGATCGCCGTCGAGCGCGATCTGGTGGTCATCTCGGACGAGATCTACGAGCGCTTTCTTTATGATGGCCACGAGCACCTGAGCATCGCTTCGCTGCCGGGCATGGCCGAGCGGACGGTCACGCTGAACGGTCTCTCAAAGTCGTACAGCATGACCGGTTGGCGGGTTGGCTACATTGCCGCACCGGCGCAACTGATCGACGGGCTTGCCGGGCTGAAGAGCGCGATCAACCGCCACGCTCCGGTCGTCTCCCAGTGGGCCGGCGTTGCGGCGCTGGATGGCCCGCAGGACTGCGTGGCCGAGATGCACGCGATCTACGATCGCCGCCGGCACCTGGTGATGGACGCGCTCTCTGGCATGGGGCTGACCTTCGGACAGCCGAACGGTGCGTTCTATCTCTGGGCAAACATCTCCTCGTCCGGCATCGAGTCGATGATGTTCTCCTATCTCTTGTTGCGCGATGCCGGCGTGCTGGTCTTCCCCGGTTCGGCCTTTGGCGAGCGCTGGAACAACTACATCCGCCTGACGCTCCTCCAGCCGGATGATGTGCTGGAAGAGGCGATGGACCGCATCGCGAAGATGCTGCGCGGCTAACGTCACTCCACCGGTGTGGGCCGGTTGCGCAGGGTATGCAGGTAGAGACCGACCTGGGGCAGGGCGACCACGGCAACGGCGAGCATCGCGGCCTGGAGTGACCAGAACGTTGCGATGAGACCGAAGATCGGGCCGCAGATGATCTGGCCGAACGAATCGGCCTGACCGGCCAGTGAGAAAACAGTAGCCCGCACCCGTGCCGTCACGTTCTGGTTCAACCAGGCGGTGAAGAGTGGCTGGTTCACCCGGCGCAGCGTCGCTACCGCCCAGAACCCGGCCAATGCCAGGTAGAAGTTGCCGGCCAGCGCAAACAGGGCGACCGCCAGGCTGATCAGCAGACTGATCGCCAGCAACGCTTTTGCTGCGGCAACGTGGCTGTCAGTATCCACCCGGCGACGGACGACCTCGGTAACGCCGATACTGAGCAGCATTGCCACGGCGTTGATGATGCCGAACCAGACGATCATGTCCAGTTCGCCGAGCGACGGGAAGGTGAAGCTCTCCAGCAGGTGAGCTTCCCAAAGCCGGTCGAACCCCTCAGTCGCTGCTCCCCAGACTGCCCCGATAATCAGCAGGACAATCAACACCGGAGAACCACGGACTGCTCCGATCCCGGCGCGCAGGGTATCAGCCATGGCGTGCCACGAGCCGCGCTCACCGGGCGGCGTGCCCTGGAAATTCGTCTCTGGCATGAACAGCAGCAGGAACCCACCGAGCAGGATGAAGAGCACCCCACCGGTGATCAAAGCCAGGTTGAGCTGGAAGCTGGCGATGGCAACGCTCAGGCCGATACCGACCAGCGCGCCGGCCTGGCCCACCTGTGCGCCGCGCAGGTAGACCCGGCCGATGCCGGCTTCGCCAAGCTCATCTGCGATCCAGGCTTGTTCGGCACCGCTGGTGAAGGTGTAACCGATGCCCCAGACGACCTGGGCAGCGAGGATCGTGATCAGCGCTGGAATCGCACCTTCAAGGACGAACCCGGCCCCGATGATGAAGACACCGATGATGATCGAACGTCGCCGGCTGTAGACGTCGGCAACGACGCCGGTCGGGATTTCAAAGAGCAGCACTGCCAGTTCCAGCGCCACGCCAACCAGCAGCAACTGGAACGGGTTCAGCCCGGCATCCTGGATGCGGTAGACCGAGCTGACGGTTGCGAAGATCGAAAAGAAGAGGGCTGAGCAGCCCACCAGAATCAGGTATACCGGATAGGCCGGTAACGAACGGATCATGGATATTCCCACTCACGAGCAGCAGTATGTCGCCGGGTGCGCGCTCACCCGCGGAAGCGGTTCAGTGAACCCGTTTCCGTGTCGCAACAGATATCGTAAGAGAGCGCGAATCTACCCTCTACGATTGCTCCCGTGGGATTATCATGGCCACGATCCAATACAAAAATGCTTGTCGAAACGAACAGTGGAGACGATACACCCCATCGGTGGATAAGGCAAACGACAGAGCGCTTTCCGGTCAGCAATCCGGGAAGCGCTCTGATGGTGTGAACGAATTGTCCTGAGGAGGTTCCATTCACCGTGCGTAGATCGTAATAGTTGA
>CAZRNC010000224.1:0-5319 GCA_964601285.1 uncultured Thermomicrobiales bacterium
CCACGTGACGTCAAGCTTCGACTCTCGAGGTCCCTCGACTGCGCTCGGGATGACGGATTAAGCTGCTCGGGATGACGGTGAAACGCGCTACGTGATGGTTGGCGGCGTCAATCGCGGCTGTAGGTGTCGAACTGGTCCCAGATGTGTTCGGCTTGCTGGAGGCGGTCGGGGGTTTCGTCGAGGGTGCGGAGCGAGATGGCGGCGATGAGGGCGGTTACCAGGCTGGAGGCGGCCGCGAAGGATGGCATGAGCATGAGCTGGCTGGTCCGGGCGAGCAGGGTGATCGTTGCATGACGGGAGACCGGGTTGGAGAGATGGTCGCTGATGACGATCGTCTTTGCGCCGACCTCAGCTGCGTAGCGGACGACGTTGACCATCACCCGGTCCATTCGCCGGAAGCTGATGGCGACCAGCGCATCTTCCGGGCCGAGATCGATTAGCTGGTCCTCAAGATCGCCGCCGGCCTGGTTGAGAATACGGGTTCCTGGCAGGAGCAGCCGCAGGCCGATGCCCAGAATGTGGGCCAAACCATACGATCCACGTGCGCCGAAGGTGTAGACCGTCCGGGCGGATATCAGGATGTCGGTGGCGGCGGTCAGCGTTTCCTGTGGGAGGTCTTCTGCGGTCATCCGGATGAGTTCGGCATCTTCCAGCATCACCTGAATTGCCGCTGCTTCCGGAGTATCGGCCAGGCCGGAGATGTTGGAAACACGCTCCTTGACCGAGCCTACGAACTGATCACGCAGACGGGCCTGGAGATCGGGATAACCGGAGAAACCCAGCGCCTGGGCGGCACGGGTGATCGTCGATTCACTGACGCCGACCTCGGCGGCCAGTCCCGGGGCGGAGGTCACTGCGGCGTAGCGGGTGTCGGATAGCATGCGGTCGATGACCTTGCGCTGTCCGGCCGTCAACCGGTCATAGTTGGCAGCAATTGCGGACTGGATGTCGTGCAGACCTTCGCCGGCGGTTAGCGTTCTTGCGGATGCAGACATGACTGTCCTGCTCTCTTGCTAATACTCGTCATCGTGAGCGAACGTTGTCAAAACAGGCAGGTTCATCTCTGCAAACGGCCGGATGCTGGAGAGGCGGGTTGAACCGGGCATTGCAGACAGGAATTGCAGGTGCAAGACAGATTGCATAATTCTCACTTTGAGTATAGGAACCACCGGCATATTGTCAACCTGGCGCAGCATATAGGAGAGGAACCGATGGATGAGTGGACGGCGCAGGAGCCCGCAGCAGTTCTGGTGGCTGGTCGGGCTTGCTGGTTCGGTGGGTATTGCCGGGGTGATCATGTTTGCCGGGATTCCGGCCTATCCTGCCTGGCTGGTTGGGGCGGGGATAATGTTGTTCCTGCTTTACGGGTTTGACAAGCAGCGGGCTGTTGCCGGCGGCCGGCGGGTGCCGGAGATGGTGCTGCATGGCATGGCACTTGCCGGGGGCGTTGGCGGTGGCTGGGCCGGCAGGGCCGGATTCCGCCACAAGACCCGGAAACCGGTCTTTCTGGTGGTGCTGGTTATTGCGACGATGCTCCATGCGGGGTTGCTGGTTCTGTGGGGATACTCGGGAGAGGTCCTGTAGCTGGTGGGACGTTGCCCCTTGCCGAACCGGTACGATCGGGCCTATTTGCATAACTAGCGCCAACAGTAGACTAAGCCTATTGCCATGTGTGGAATTGTTCGGTTGTGTGCCAGGTGGGCAGTACTGTATGGAATCAGCATTCAGTCCTTTCAGGACATGGCAAGCGGAGACGTCATATGCCTGAAGAAAGATCAGAGTCCGTCCTGCAATCCGTGATCGAGGCCCTTCCCGGCGAGGTCGCGATCGTTGACGACCAGGGGCAGATCGTTTTGGTCAACGCATCCTGGGCGGCTTGCTGCGCAGATGATCCTGTCCTGCGAGGCGTTCCTGGCGACAACCTTGTAAAGACATTCCAGCCAGTGGCGGCCGCCGGCTTTTTCGCGGTGTTGGCTGGTGAATCCGGTGAATACTCCTTCACTTTTCCGATGGTGATGAATCAGGAACCCCGGTGGTTCTCGGTCTCGGTACGCCCCTTCTCTGATGGGCAGATACAGGGCGCACTGATTGCTCGCACCGAACTCGCAACCTGCCCCGATGACACACCAATCCTCGAATCACTGATTGATTCTGCACCGCTGGCGATTGTAACGGTCGATCTCCAGGGAAGAGTTACCCGCTGGAACCATGCAGCCGAGCGACTCTTTGGCTGGAGCGAGCAAGAGGTGCTCGACACGTTTCTGCCATCGGTGCCTCCGGAGTTCCAGGATGATTTTCTTGAGAATTTCGCAGAGGTGCTGGTCACCGAGGAGGGTATCTCTGGTGTTCAGGTAGACCGGGCACACCGGGATGGCTCGATCCTTACACTTGACATATCGCACGCCCCAATTCGCAGCCGTGAGGGCACGGTGACCGGGGTAATCGGGATCATTGCCGATGTTACCGACCGGGTACGGGCAGAGACCCGGCAGCGGTTCTTCACTGACAGTTCGGCGGCACTGGCACGATCGCTGGATGAAGAATCGTCGCTGACCGAAGTGGTTGGGTTGGCGGTGCCGTCGTTGGCCGATTGCAGCGCCGCCTGGTTGCTTGAAGAAGATGGGACTCCCCGGCTCGTCGCCACGGCCCATGTCGATCCTGTCCAACAGGAGCAGGTGATGCGCTCGGGGACCTGCGACGATTTCCCCCTTGGGCTGGATAGTTGCATCACCCTGGTGCTGGATTCCGGAACTGCCCGGCTGAGTAGCTCGGTTCTCTGTGTGCCGCTGGTGGTTGGCAACGCTGTTGCCGGTGTGTTGTGCCTGGCGCATAGCTCGTCGGGCAGGGTCTATGACGGCGATGACCTGGCCGTTGTCGAATCCCTTGCCGGGCGGATTGCCGGCACCATCGACACCGCCCGTCACTACCGGGAGGCTCGCGAAGCGGAGCACCGGCTCCGGGCGGTGATCGATCACGTGCCGGCCGTCACCTACCGGGCTGCGGCGGATGATCTTTCGCACATTCTCTATATCAGTAGCCGTGGCACGCTCCCGGAGAACTGGGCTGGTGAGCAACCGTCACGTCAGGGGCACAACTGGGTGAACCGGATGCTCCCTGAAGACCATGAGCGAACGCTGCAAGCCATGGCCGAGAGCACACGAACCGGTAATCCGCTGGTGGTGGAATACCGGGTGCTCGACGAGATAGGGAACGTGTCCTGGCGGCTCGACCGGGCACGCTTGGTACGAGATTCGGACGGCAACCCGCTCTACTGGCAAGGCGTTGCCGTTGTTATCACCGAACAGAAAGTTGCGGAGGAAGCACTGCAAATCCGGGCAAGACAGCAGGCTGCCGTAGCCAGCCTGAGCCAGCGGGCCGTGTCCGGCACACCGCTCGACGTGTTCATGTGGGAAGTCGTGAAAGCCGTCAACGCGACGATTGACACGGAATATACGAGCCTGATCCTGTTTGATGACCAGACGAACATGCTCTTGATCAAGGCGACCGACGGGACGATCCTGGGGTCGGGCGTTGGCATGTCGGTTCCACCAGATATGTCAACGCTGGCAACCTATACCTGGAACCAGATGACCCCGGTGATTTTCGAAGACCTGGGCAACGAAACCCGGTTCGTCCCGTGGCGCGGGATGCTTGAAGCCGGCATTCAAAGTGGCATCAGTGTTGTTATTCCGGGACTTGAACGCCCTGAAGGGGTGTTGTTTGCCGTCACCCGGGAAGCCCGCTCTTTCACCGAAGATGATGTGAACTTCCTGCAATCGATTGCCAACCTCGTGACGGCGATGATCGACCGTGAACGCAATGAGGAACAACTGCGCTTTCAGGCCCACTTGCTGGATGTGATCCGCCAGTCGGTTGCGGCGCTGGACGAGCACGGACGGATTATCTATTGGAACCGTCACGCTGAGGAAATCTATGGCTGGACTGCCAAAGAGGTAATGGGCCGGACGGTGGACGATGTTATGGCATGCGCCAATATGGAATGCCGGTTGTCGAGTATGGTCGAGGATGCTCTGCTGGGCCGCTCTCTTGCTTCGGATGTTCCACTTCTCCGCAAGGATGGTTCTCCATTCCATGGCTGGGTGATGCTGTCGCCGCTTGAGAGCTGGGATGGAAACCTCTCGGGCGTTGTCTGGGTTTCTGCTGATATTACCGAACGGATTCAGGCAAACGAACGGCTCAGGAAGAGTGAAGCGCGCATCCGGGCCGCAACCGAAGGCACGATGAACGCATTTGCCATTTTCGAACCGGAGCGTGATGGCATGGGCGAGGTTGTCGACTACCGGTTTGTCGAGGCCAACAGCCGGGCCGAAGCGCTGCTTGACCGTACTCGCGAGCAATTGATTGGCAACACCATCGGCGAACTCTTTTCACTCGACCAGGTCGGTAGTTTCATCGAGGCGTTCCAGCTAGTCTCCGAGACCGGTATGTCGATCGAACGAGAAATCGAGGTGCCGAATGAACACGGTACCTTCTGGATGAAATTTCATGCTGTTCCCTTGGAGGATGGCATCGCGGCATTTGCCAGCGACACGTCCGCACAGCGCCGGCTTGAGGGCAAGCTGCTGCATCAGGCATATCACGACCCGTTGACCGACCTTCCGAACCGGTCACATTTCCTGGAGCGTATTGAACGCGCCCGCGACAATGCACTTCCGGGCAGCAGGGGTGTGGCGGTCATGTTCCTCGATCTTGACAATTTCAAGGTGATCAATGACAGCCTGGGCCACGGAACCGGCGATCAGTTATTGATTGAGGTTGGCAAACGGCTGTGGGACTGTGTTGACAACTCCAGTATTGCTGCCCGGTTCGGTGGGGACGAGTTTGCGGTGTTGCTGGAGAACCTTCCAGACTGGGCTACTGCCGCCGAGATGGCCGAGGAGATCCTGGACGCGTTTCACTACCCGTTTAACGTGCATGGTCGCGATCTCTTCGTCACAGCCAGCATCGGAGTTGCCTTTGCCTCGCCTGTCAGTACCACGGCCAGCGACCTGTTGCGCTATGCCGATACCGCCATGTACCGGGCCAAGCGGAATGGCCGGGCGCGGGTTGAACTGTTTGCTCCCAGCCTGTCGGCAGACGCCATCGAGCGATTCGAGCTGGAGAACGATCTGCGCAGGGCGATTGAGCGCAACGAGTTCACGGTCGTCTACCAGCCGGTGGTCAGTATGGCATCAGGTGACATCGTTGCGATGGAGGCGCTTGTGCGCTGGAACCATCCGGTACATGGATTTCTCTTGCCGGCGCAGTTCATCCCGGTTGCCGAGGAGACCGGCCTGATCGTGCAGATCGGCCACGATG
>CAZRNC010000225.1:0-5308 GCA_964601285.1 uncultured Thermomicrobiales bacterium
CGGCCCTCACCCTCGCGGCAGGAGGCGGCCCAGGGCGCGGTGGAGGCGGGATGGGGGGTTGAGGACGTCGGCGTCGGGTTCGGGGAGGACGATCGGGCGGCCGGCGATGACGCGGGTGCTGTTGAGCTGGACCAGTTGGGTGCGTTCCGGGCCGGCGAGTTCCTGATAGCGAGCCAGGCCGGGTGAGAGCAGCGGCTTGCGCTTGTCACGACGATGGCCATCGCTGGCGATCAGGTGGACCATGCCGGCGTTCACCAGCAGTTCGGCAGTGCGCTGGGATTCCAGGCCTTCGTCGCCGGTCAGACTGCCGGCGTTGACCTGTACCGGGATGCCGGTTGCGATCATCTCCAGCAGGATGTCGGGGCGCTCCTGGACGACCGGGTAGCGTTCGGCGTGGGCGACGATCGGTGTTACGCCGGCCATCTGCAGGGCATAGAGCGACGTGGTCACCAGCGAGGTCCAGGCTCTGCTGAAGGAGAACTCGATTAGCAGATAGCCCTTGTTGTTGATCGTTTGCAGCTTGCCGGCGCGGTAGTCCTCGGGCAGTTCGGCCGAGAACTTCACCTCGCTGCCAGGCAGGATGGTGATTGGCAAGCCATAGTTGCGGGCTTGCAGCGACAAGGCATCGGTCGCGTAGTTGATGCGTTCCGGGTTGGCGTGGGCAGCGTGGGGTGTGGCAACAATGAACGCCGTGCCGTCCTCACTGGCCATCCGGAGCATTTCCAAAGCCTCGGGGATGTCCCTTGCACCGTCATCGATACCCGGTAGCACATGGGAGTGGATATCGACCCGGCCCGGCGGGGTGGTTTCGGTCATCGCTGGTCGACCGCCTGCCGGTAGATGCTCAAAAGCTGCTGGTAGTTCCGGTTGCCGGAGTATTTGTTGTCGTATTCGGCACGTGCCTGCTGTCCCATGGTGCGCATCTCTTCCGGATGGTCAGCTGCCCAGCGCAGCTTCGCCGCCAAGTCGCCAGTGCTGCCAGGATCATAAAGCAGGCCGGTGCGGCCGTCTGCGATGATTTCGGCCATGGCGCCCAGCCGGGCGGCAATTACTGGCAGCCCGCTGGCGAACGATTCGACGAGCGTCATCGGGAAGTTTTCGTACCAGGTGGATGGGTAGACCAGCGCCTGTGCTGCCGCCATCTGCTGCAACACCTCGGCCGGCTTGAGCATGCCGAGTGGCGTGATTGGCTCATGGTTCCGGGCGGCATCCTGCACCGTTGATTCCATTGGTCCGCCGCCGGCGATGCGCAAGCCATAGGGCAGTCGGTGTTCGGTCCAGGCGGCCAGCATGTCGTCGATGCCCTTGCTCTCGGCCAGCCGTCCGACGAAGAGGAACCCTTCGCCGCCGGCATCACCTGGCGGAGGGACATTGTCCAGGAAGTTCGGCTTGACAGCGATTTTGCCGGCCGGGAGTCCGCCATCGACAAACTTCTGGCGGGAGAACTCGGTCAGCGCGATGTAGCGGTCCACCTGCTTGCGCCAGGTGCCGAGCAGCCGGTGTGTTGAGACCATAGCGGCGACAGTGGCTGTCTGGGCGCGTGAATCGCGGTAACAGGCGTGCCTGATGCCGGGCAGCGCGATGCGTTTGCCAAGGCAGTCCTCGCAAGGCCCGCCATCGCGGAAGAGCAGTGCGTTCGGACAGAGTAGACGGTAGTTGTGGAGCGTCTGGACCGTGCCGATGCGCTTGCCGCGTGCGGCATAGTAGCCGGCCGGCGAGACCAGCGGCAGGGTGTTGTGAAAGTGGATGATGTCCGGCTGGCAACGTTCAATCGCCGCGTTCAGGACGCTAAGGGATCCCCGGTTCCAGATCGTCGAAGCCGCCAGCGTGGCGGTTGCCAGGGGAGACCTGCTGAGCGGGATGGTGCTGTTGTCGAACTCAAGCCGTTCAACCCGGTGGCCGTGGCGCTCGAGCAGGCTGCTCTCGGCCTCGAAGACGGCATCTTCCCCGCCGCGTTGCTGGTAGCGGTTATGGACGATCAGGATGGACTGGAGATCGGCGGTCACAGGGGTGTTCCTCATCTGGTTAGTGAACCACTGTACTGGCCCGGGTTGATCGTTTCCAGCTCTGGTTCTTCTGGCGATGTGCGCTGAATCCTGATTGCGGCCAGCCCGAAGCCGATTACCGACCAGAACCAGATGCCGCCCTGTGGACCTTCCAGGTAGACGTCGAACGAGGTGTTGATCATCATGGCGATCCAGATGGCGAGAATCCAGATGTTCACCTGGGTCCAGAAGAGCTGCCCATTGCCACGCGCCCGGAATACTGCCTTGAGCATGGCGATGGCAAACCCTGCCTGGAAGACGATCCAGAGCATGATTCCGGGTACGCCCATGCGGGCAAGGACGGTCATATGTCCGTTGTGTGGTGAACGAATCGAGCCATCATCGTTGGCCTGGTAGCCATCGACGTCGGCGAGGTTAACGCCATAGCCCTTGCCGGTCCAGCGGTACTCGCCATTGAAGGTGTAGCCAATGATGTCGCCCCACCAGCGGAGACGCCATTGCCGGGTTCCTTCGAGGCCACCTTCGCCCGGTGAGGAGAAGATGCTGGTGACGTTTTCCATCATCTGGGTTGCCGAGACTTCGCGTTCGCCGAGTTCGACCGACGGGTTGACCAGCAGCAAGCAGGCCAGCAGGGTCATACCGAAGACAATCGGCGTCAGGATCCGGCCGGTCGGGCGGAGCAGGAAGGTCACCAACAGAGCAATTGAGAGCGAGAGAAATCCGCCCCGGTTGATGATGCCAACCGCCACGACACCGGCGATCCAGAACGGCCAGAGCGGTAGCTCCCGTCCGCTTGATTTACCGGTCATACGGGCATAAAGGCCCACCATCACAAAGGCGGCCACGCCGGCCAGATGCACGCCCATGTCGCCGCCCTTGGGCCAGATTAGCGGCACGTCGGAACCGGGTGTCGTCGGGACGCTTCCCCCTACTGTCAACAGCAGGGCGAAGGCAATCGGCACCCAGACGACGAACCAGGGCAGGATACGTGTGTAGCGCTTGACAATCGCGTCGACATGCTCGCGTTGCAGGGTAAAGGCGATGGTGAGCGTGATGATGGCATAGGCCCAGAGAACACTGTCGCGAAATGCGTCCATGCCGTGCAGGCTGACATAGGGGATCGTGCGAAATGCGCCCAATACCATGAAGCTGGCTAGCGTGATTTCGAGAAACCCCCAGCGGGCCGTTCGCAAACTGGCTATGAAGGCGACAAGCGTGAACGAGAGGACGGCCTCGCCAACGTAGAGCGGGGCGACACCGAAGTGGGCAAAGCTGCGGCCCAGAAATGCGTAGCCAACCAGCAGAACGCCGAGTGAGCCGAGGAATACGGTCGAGAGACGGTGACTGTTGGCTGCGATGAATGCACCCCAGATCGCCAATCCGACGACCGCCACCGTCAGGAAAGCTGAGAAGGAGACGGCGACGCCGATCAGCACAGCAAGCCCCGCGCCGAGCAGGAACACCTGCAACGACTTCGGCACTCTGGCTGCGTTTGGAGACCGGGCGGCCATGTTTCTCATGCCTTCTGCAACCTGACGCTTACCATCCGCAGCATCGAATTACCGCCGGGAGTCCGGCGAATAGTGCGGACAATCGCATGGCGGACCGTTCCCGGCAGCCCGAGCACTTGAGACCGCAAGTATGCCCGGCGGTCGGCGTAGGGTGTCTGCATGCGATAGGTCCAGTATTCGCGGGCGAACGGATGCGGGCTACCTCCGTGCCAGGGTTTGGTGCGTCCGGTGTAGTGGGCAATCGTTGGACCGGCGGCCGGGATCGTTGCACCAGGCGCGTTGGCAGTGCGGGTATCGCGGAGACGTTGGCTATCCATCGACCACTCGGCGTAGTTGAAGCGTGGCCCAAGCGGTTGCCACTGACCGAGGCAGACCATGTTGAGTGTGTCCTGGTCGCGGTGCTCCAGCATGACCGGGTCGCCAAGATGCTCCAGCACATACTGGATGGCGCGTTCACCGGTCCGGGTTTCCCGCCAGCGTTGCAGGTTGATATAGAGCATGCCGGCGTTGAAATAGAGTGACCCGGCCGGCATACCAAGGCGCAGCGGATGGGCGATCATCGGTGGCTGTTTGAATTCCGGAATATAGTCGGCAACCCCGGCCAGGATAACGTCGCTGATATCAACATCGAGCAGTGGTTGGATCGAATCCCGGATGATCGTGTCGCCGTCGATGTAGAGCAGCCTCTCGACACTCTCCGGCAACAACTGGTCGAGCAACAGGCGGTAGTAGGTTGCCATGGTGATCCGGGCCGTTGCCGGCGCATCGACGAACATGTCAGTGCTGACCGGGATCCACTCGACGGTGACGTCCGGATGGACTGACGTGAGATGGGCCGTGTTCTCGAAGAACCCGGTGTTTGGCTCCTCCGAGAGAATCCGGATGTCGAAGGCAATGTCCCGGTTGTTGGCCAGCAGCGAGTAGATCGAGACGTAGGTATGGACCCAGAAGCCGCCATCGGTGGCATAGACCACGGTTAGTCGCTGGGTGTTCATGGCTGCTCCTTCCGGAAACTGAGCTGGTGGCCCTGGAACGGATGCAGCGTAAATGGAAGCATTCCCCGGACCAGCAAGACAATGACCACGGTGGCGGCGATGCAGGTTTCGGTGATGGCAAAGGCGATGGCGACGCCGGTGTGGTGATATTGCGAGCCAAGCATGGCAGCCAGCGGGATGTGGAAGAGTGCGCCGGCAGTGGTGATCCACATCATGGTGCGGTCCATTCCCAGCGGGAACATCCACTGGAAGTTCAGCGCCATGTTCAGACCACAAATCGGCAGGACGACTGCCAGTACCCGCAATGCCGACACGGACTCGCCGAATTCAGGGCCAAGGACGATGCGCACAACCAGCGGCGCGGCGATATACAGGACAACGGCAGCAACCAGCATGACGCCGCAGAGCATGATCGTCATCAGCGTGGTGTTGCGTGCTAGCTCGGCGCGGTCGGTCCGGGCCAGCCGGGTTGAGTGCGGGAAGAGCGCCTGGCAGATCGGGTCGGTCAGGTTAATCACTGCCCGGGTGATGCGCTCCGGCCCGGCAAACAGCCCGACATAATAGAACGGCGCGACCATACCGAGGACGATCGTGTTGCTCAGCCAGTAGATGCTTGCAGAGATACGGTAGAAGAAGACCTGGAACCCTGCTCGCAAGGTGGCCAGCCCGGTTCGCAGTGATGGCATGACGAAGGGGATCTCGCGATAGACCATAGCGAACGACGCGACAATCACCAGCAACCCTGCCAGCGCCGGAAAGAAGATGGCCATCCAGGCGTCTCCCGGTTGGCGCACAA
>CAZRNC010000226.1:0-5303 GCA_964601285.1 uncultured Thermomicrobiales bacterium
GGTCGGCAGCATCGAATATCTCCCGAACGTTTACCGGCCGAAACGGTTTGCTGGAGCCGGCAAAGCGCGCTCCTACCGGTTGCAGCACGTTCTCAATAAAGTCCTGCGCGCCGTTGTAGGTCCGGGAAATGGCCGAGAGACCCGTAATCTCGAATTCGATGTCAGGATCAAAGATGCTTGCGATCGACCCGGTTCCGTTCATCCAGGACTCGTAGGCGCTGGCAACGATCTCGCGATTGACAGACATGGTGGCAGCTCCCTTCAATACACGACACAGTGGTGCCAAACAGCTGCCCAACGAGAAATCTGGTGCCGTCCCGGTCTTCGTTGTCAACTGTTGATCAGATCCGCAGTATCTGCCCCAATCAGCTTTCTGTCAAGTGTATTTGCCTTGCTTGAACCACCAGCTATTCAGTTGACGAATACCGACTCGATTGATATGGTTTAGATCAGTCAGTAGTAGTCATTCTCAATTGGAAATAAGTATCACGATGATTCCAGAGCCAACGCCCGTAAACGCCGAGCGAGAGTTGCCGGTCGGGGTTCGAATGACCCCCCAGCGGCTCGCCATCCTGCGCGAAGTGCGCGCTGCAGGTGGTCACATGACCGCCGGCGAAATCTTCGAGCGTGTGCGCGCCAAGAACCCATCGGTCGCATATGGAACGGTTTACCGAACCCTTCACCTGCTGGCCGAACATGGGGTGATTCTGGAATTCCCGTTTGGAGATCAGGCAAGCCGCTTCGACGGGCGCACTGACCGGCATGACCATGTGCACTGCACCATTTGCGGACATCTGACCGATGTCGATGTCCCAAGTGCCCTGCTCGCCCAGCAAGTTGCTGCCGAGCAGACCGGATTTCTGATCGACGGTCATCAGACCATTTTCTCGGGAACCTGTCCTACGTGTCAGCGTTCATAGTGCAGCATTGAAAGGGGTACGACAGATCGTGGCGCGGGCGCGCCGGACCTTTCGTTTTCACGGCATGATGTTGTTTGTATCGAGGAGTAATAGAGAAGCATGAGTCAGGAACCGCTATTCGTTATTGAGAACCTGCACGCCGGCATTGATGGCACCGAAATCCTTAGGGGTGTCGACCTGGTCATCAACCGTGGCGAAATCCACGCGATGATGGGCCCGAACGGCTCTGGCAAGAGCACGCTTGCCTACGCCATTGCCGGTCATCCGAACTATGAAGTAACTGAAGGACGGGTGACCTATAAGGGTCGGAACGTCCTCGAGCTTGGCCCGGACGAACGCGCCCAGCTCGGTATGTTCCTTGCCTTCCAGTATCCGACTTCGATCCCTGGCGTTTCGATGGCGAACTTCCTGCGGCTGGCGGCCAACTCGGTCCGCACCGCACGCGCCGAAGCCGGCGATGAAGTCACTCCGCTCACTCCGCGCGATTTCCGCCGGACGATGCGTGAGAAGATGAAGATGCTGAAGATCGACGAATCATTTGCCACCCGCTATCTCAACGAAGGTTTCTCCGGCGGTGAGAAGAAGCGCGCCGAGATTCTTCAGATGGCGATGCTTGAGCCGGAACTTTGCATCATGGACGAGACCGACTCCGGACTCGACATCGACGCACTCCGCACCGTCGCTGATGGCGTGAACTCCCTCTTCGAGCCGCACATGGCGATGCTCTTGATCACGCACTACCAGCGGCTGCTGACCTACATCCAGCCGACCTTCGTCCACGTAATGCTCGATGGCAGAATCGTCCGCTCCGGCGGGCCGGAAGTCGCCGCCGAGCTGGAAGCGGGCGGATACGACGCACTCCGCAAGGAGTTCCCGATGGCAGCTGCCGACTAATCGACGTCCAACCAACGGTTGAAAGGACATATCGCTAATGAGCGGCATCGCACAAGTTGAGGTACCCGATTATCAGTACGGGTTCCACGATGAGGAAGACTATTTTTTCAAGTCCGGACGAGGATTGAGCGAAGAAGTTGTTCGCTACATCTCCGCAATGAAGGAAGAGCCAGAGTGGATGCTCGACTTCCGGCTGAAGGCGCTTGAGTATTTCTACAAGCGGCCAATGCCGGAATGGGGCGGCGATCTCTCCGGGATCGACTTCGACAACATCTTCTACTACATCCGCCCGAGCGAGAAGCAGGGCAAGAACTGGGACGAAGTTCCAGCCTATATCAAGGAAACGTTCGACAAACTGGGCATCCCCGAAGCCGAGAAGAAGTATCTCGCCGGCGTCGGTGCGCAGTACGAGTCCGAAGTTGTCTACCACTCGCTCCGCGAGGACCTCGCCGAGATGGGTGTCATCTTCCTGGACATGGACTCCGGTGTCCGCGAGTATCCGGAACTGGTGAAGCAGTACTTCGGGACGATCATCCCGGCGAACGACAACAAGTTCGCCGCGCTCAACTCGGCCGTCTGGTCGGGTGGCTCGTTCGTCTACATTCCGAAGGGCGTCAAGGTCGAAGTGCCGCTGCAGGCCTACTTCCGGATCAACGCCGAGAACATGGGCCAGTTCGAGCGCACCCTGATCATCTGTGAGGACGACTCCTACGTTCACTACGTTGAGGGTTGCACCGCGCCAACCTATTCGACCGACTCGCTGCACTCGGCCGTTGTTGAGATCATCGTCAAGGACAACGCCCGCTGCCGCTACACCACCATCCAGAACTGGTCGAAGAACGTCTACAACCTGGTGACCAAGCGCGCCGCAGCCTACCGCAACGCCACCATGGAGTGGGTCGATGGCAACCTCGGCTCGAAGCAGACCATGAAGTACCCGGCCGTCATGTTGATGGAAGAGGGTGCCCGCGGCGAAGTGCTCTCGGTTGCACTTGCCACCGATGGCATGCACCAGGATGCCGGCGCCAAGATGACCCACGTCGCGCCGAACACCTCGTCGCAGATCATCTCGAAGTCAATCTCCAAGGGTCTTGGCCGCTCGTCCTACCGTGGACTGGTCAAGATTCACAAGGGCGCCAAGGGTTCCCGCTCCAACGTCGTCTGTGACGCTCTGTTGCTGGACGAAGACAGCCGAACTGATACCTACCCGTACATGGAGATCGAGGAAGACGATGTCTCGATCGGCCACGAGGCGACGGTATCCAAGGTTGCGGATGAGCAGCTCTTCTATCTCCAGTCGCGTGGTATCGAAGAATCCGACGCGATGAGCATGATTGTGAACGGCTTTATCGAGCCGATCACCAAGGAGCTTCCGCTGGAATACGCCGTCGAGCTCAACCGCCTGATCCAGCTTGAAATGGAAGGTTCTGTCGGATAAGTCCGGCAAATCTTTCTGAACATCGAAGACGACGACCCGGCCCGGTGTCATACCGGAGCCGGGTCATAAAGAGGGAGACTATGGCAACAAGCATTCAGGGGGCAACGAAGGGGTTCTCCCGGGAAGCCGTTGAAGAACTGTCGCACCGCAGGAACGAACCGTCCTGGCTACTGGAAAAGCGACTTCAGGCATGGGAAGCCTACGAGGCTATCCCAATGCCAACCCGCACCGACGAGGAGTGGCGACGCACCGACATCCGTGATCTGCCGATCGACGATGTCGCACCGTTCACCGCGTTTGCATCCCGCGTCTCCAGCCGCGATGAACTTCCGGAAGCGATCCGGACTGCACTTGAGGCATCCGGAGATCTCTCCGGGCTGGTCGTTCAGGATGACTCGACGATCGTTTATCACGAAGCAGACCCGTCGCTGGCCGACCAGGGCGTCATCTTTGTCGACCTGGACACCGCTATCGCCGAACATGCCGACCTGCTCCAGAAATACTTCATGACCGACGATGGCTCGGTTCCTGCCAGCGACAACAAGTTCGCGGCGCTCCATGGCGCGTTCTGGACAACCGGAACCTTCATCTATGTGCCGGCAAATGTCGAGGTCGAACTGCCATTCCGCGCATTCTCGACGCTGAGCACCCCGGGCATCGGAACGTTCTTCCACACGCTGATCGTCGCCGAGGAGAACGCACGGGTGACGTTCATCGACACCTGCCAATCCGAAACGATGGACGGCGAGTCGATCTCGGATAACGTCGTCGAGCTGCGGGCTGCCGCTGGCGCAGAACTACGCTACATCCAGATTCAGGACTGGGGACGCAACGTCTGGAACTTCCACACCCAGCACGGTGTGGTCGGCCAGGATGCGGCGATCAAGACGTTGAACGTCGCGCTCGGTTCACAGTTGAGCAAGGCGATCATCTCATCCACAATGGACGGCCCAGGCTCGCAGGCCGAGATGCTTGGTCTCTACTTCTCTGACGAAGACCAGCATATCGACCACCAGACACGGCAGTTCCACAAGTCACCGTACGCATCGAGCGACCTGCTCTTCAAGGGCGCGGTCAAGGACGAGGCCCGGTCGGTCTATTCCGGCACGATTGTCGTTGCACCGAAGGCTCACGGCACCGACGCCTACCAGGCCAACCGCAATCTCAGCCTTAGCCCCAAGGCTCGGGTTGACACCATTCCGAAGCTGGAAATCGAAGCGAATGATGTTCGCTGCACCCACGGTGCCACCGTCTCCCAGATCGAAGAGGAGTACATCTTCTATCTGATGAGCCGTGGCATCAATCGCACCGAAGCTGAAAAGCTGATGATGGATGGCTTCTTCGATGAGGTGATCGAGCGCGTCCCGGTCGAATCCGTTCAGGAAACGGTTAAGACCGCGATCGACCGCAAGATCGGCTACCTTATCTAGTTCCCAAGAGACCACCGAGCGGGGCCTGATGTTCAGGCCCCGCATCCCGGACACCACAGGTGTCCCTGGACAGGTCAGGCCACCATGGAGACAATGACGACCCCGACAACTCCCCCACTCGACCCCGAAGCACTTCGCAACCAATTCCCGATTCTCCGCCCGGATGCCGCTGGCAACCGAACCATTTTCCTGGATAGTGGCGCATCATCGCAAAAGCCCGATGCAGTACTTGAAGCGATGGATTCCTACTACCGGCATGACAATGCGAACGTCCACCGGGGTGTATACAAACTCGCTGACCGGGCAACGGAAGCGTTTGAACAAGCACGGGCAAACGTGGCACGGTTCCTCGGCGTCGCCGATGATGCCGAAATTATCTTCACCCGCAACACAACCGAGGCAATCAACCTGGTCGCCTACAGTTGGGCGATGTCCACGCTCGGACCGGGTGATGTCATCGTCACCACCGAAATGGAGCATCACTCCAACCTGGTTCCCTGGCAACTTGCCTGCTCCCGCACTGGTGCGAGGATCGAAATTATCCGGATCGATGACCAGGGCCAGCTCATTCTGGACGATCTGGACGCTCACCTGGCCACTGGCAGAGTCAAACTGGTCGCT
>CAZRNC010000227.1:0-5300 GCA_964601285.1 uncultured Thermomicrobiales bacterium
CCCTGTGGTCCAGTACTCAGGATGACAGCGAAAGAGGCATGTACAAGCCCAAACTGGAATGAGTCGGAGCACACGGGCGCATGCTATGCGCCCCGAAGAAGTCCGTTGATCGTCTCGGTCGCTACCCCACCTCAAACCGTGCATCGGTTGAATAGACCGTGCGGGCATCAACGATGGTGGCGAGGACTTCGAGGTCGAGCAACCGGGCCGGCTCGACCTCGGTCGGGTCGTCGGCGAAGATGGTGAAATCGGCCAGCTTGCCGGGGGTGATGCTGCCCTTGCGGTCTTCGGCAAATTCTGCCCAGGCAGCGTCCAGGGTGTACCCCTTCAACGCTTCCTCGATCGTCAGGCACTCTTCCGGCCAGCGCCCGCCGGGCGGATTACCATCCAACCCCTGCCGGGTGACCGAAACGTAGAGCCCTACCCGTGGATCGAGCGTCTCAACCGGCCAGTCGGTTCCGAGGCAGATCCGCGTGCCACAATCGACAAACGAACGCCAGGCGTAGGATGTCTTGATCCGTTCAGGGCCAACCCGCGATTCCACCCAGGCAAGGTCGGTCACTGCGTGGCACGGCTGGAGCGAGGCGATGATGCCAAGTTCCGGGAAGCGCAGCATATCCTCGCGGGTAATCACCTGCTCGTGTTCAATCCGGTGGCGGTGGTCTGACCATTCGTGCTTCTGGATCGCCCGCTCGATGCTATCCAGTGCCATCCGGCAGGCGCCATCGCCAATCGCGTGCAGGGCAATCTGGATGTGATGCTTGTGCGCCCGCTCGACGATTGGATCCAATTCTTCCTGGGTGATCCGATACACGCCTTGATTGCCAGGATCGTCCGAATACGGTTCAAGCATGCCGGCGGTGCGTGAGCCGAGCGTACCATCGAGGCTCAGCTTCAATGCGCCATATTTGATCCAGTCGTCGCCGGTCCCGGTTCGTGCACCGATGGCGATCATAGGCTCCAGGAACGGCGTCTCCACTTCCCAGCCACGCACCAGCGCGTTGACCCGGACGGTCAGGTCTCCTCGATCGTGGAAGTCCCGGAAGAGCGCCATATCCTCGGCCGGCGCGTTGTCATGGATGCTGGTCACACCAAACCGGGCTGCTTCTTCCAGCGCCAGTTTCAGACCGCGCTCACGAGCGGCAGCATCGGGAACCGGCAGGATGTTCTGGACCAGGTTCTTGGCCGTCTCAAGGAGAATACCGGTCGGTTCGCCCTGCTCATCGCGCATGATCTGCCCACCGTAGGGATCCGGAGAGTCGCTGGTGATGCCGGCCAGCGCCAGCGCCCGGCTGTTGGCCCAGCCAACGTGGCCATCGACCCGGGCGAGGTAGACCGGATGGTCCGGCGCGACGAGGTCGATCTCCTCTTTGGTTGGCCAGGCTACTTCGTCAGTCCGCTTGGTGTGGTCCCAACCGCGGCCAACCACCCAATCACCGTCCGGGGTGCGCTCGACTTTCTCGGCTACCCGCCGTTGCATCTCCTGCATCGTGAACGCCCCAACCAGGTTGACGTTTGCCAGCGACATGCCGCCGCTGATGAAGTGGGTGTGGGCATCGATGATACCGGGCATCAGGACAGCGCCCTGCAAGTCAACCGTCTTGCGGGCGGTTTTCCTGAGTGGTTCGAGTTCGTCGTTTGAACCAACGGCGAAGATTCGCCCCTGATGGACGGCGACTGATTCTGCGCGAGGCGTTGCCGGATCGATCGTCAGTACCCTGCCATTGAAGAACACCAGATCGATCATGCCGTGCCTCCTGCTTTCTAGTTTCCTGCTGTATTCAGCCTGTACATTCCACGGTCGCTGCTCGCACCGTACACGACCGACCCGTCACCGCCAACGGCATAGTTGACGTTGTTCGACACCGCGACAAACCCGAGCGGGTCCGACGAGGTAATCCGGGCAGACGCTGCCGTCCCCGGCGGGATGCCATCAATAAACGGCAGATACACATAGTCGCTACCGCCAGGCGGCAGGGTTACCCGAATGGGTTCCGCCAGCAACGGATCGCCGACATCAGAATAGAGGACGATCGTGATTTGCTGGGCCGCGTTCGGGTTGAGGTTGGCGATGTTGATGCCGGAGTTGTCGTTCCGGTTTGCCTGGCTATCCTCGCGGAACACTAACGGCAACACCGCCGCGACCTGACCGACCGGGCTGGCAAGATAGGACATCGCCTCGACCGTTTCATACTTCACCTCGTCGATCGCAACAACGACCGGCGCGGTGCTGGTGATGGTGGCATTGCCAACGAACTCGGTCTGGGAAACGGTGTGCGGCGTATAGATGTATTCCATGCTCCGCGGCTGGATCGTCAACGACTCCTCACGGACGAATCCCCCGCCGGATTCGTAATAGCGAATGGTGACGTTTGCCGTGCGGTCGGAGACGTTGGCCAGGTTTACACCGGTATTCCAGCCGTTATAGCCGGAAAAGAGCAGCGGTGCGCTCATCGGTTTGACCGTTGCACTGAACGAGAGATCCGCAGCAACGGCAACGTTGGTCAGCGCCATTTCCGTCATCGGCTTGGAACGATGGGCCAGCACTCCGACCGGACCGTTGGACACGACGCTGGCATACCCGACCCAGTCATGCTCACCGATTTCCGCCAACACATCGATGCCAACATGCCCAGCCGCCGGGATGGTGACATTCACCGTACGGACCACGCCTTCGCTACCCAGCCGGTTACCGGCAGGATAGAAACGGACGGTCGCCGTCACCGGATCTGTCTCATGGAAATTGGCAATCCGGACGATCGTGTTCCAGTGGTGATTGGTCTGAACGATCGGCAGGAACCAACCCGAGGTGCTGTTCGCCTGTGCCGCTTGCACATCCGCCTCGGCAAGTGCTGTATAGCCAGTGACGACTTCAGCCCCATCCGACCAGGTGGCGACCCGGGTATCCGGCGTCACTTCCTTCACACTCGCCACCAGCGAGCAGCCAGCCTCAATCTTCACCGGGGCACCAGGGCGCGGCAGCGCCAGCGACGTCGACGAAATAGAGCGGCTCGATCCGCCGCGGAGCCAGAGCTGAGCCTGTCTGGCCCAACCATCTGGTCCACCTACCCAAAGCGACACGGCACAATGGTCCTCGGAAATGTTTTGCATGGAGATCTTGCCGTACCAGGGGCCGGCACCATTCGTGGTTCCAACATGTGGGACCCAGGGCATGTAGACCCAGGTTACGGGTTGAGCTACCGCTTGCCGGGGTTGCACTGCTGGCAGGAAAGCGGTCAGGCACACCATGACTGCAAGCCACAGCATGAACAGCGTTCTCGAACGCCGCATTCAATATCCTTCCGGGGAAAGGGCTATCCACAATTGAACAAAACCGGCCCTGGATAACCGACTAACCCATCCGGGCAAAGACAACCCGCCAACGGAGCTGTCAACCATAGCGCGACAGTTAGGATACCGCCGAATGCTTGATTGTCGCTACTTGTCCAGTCCATCCAGCTTTGCTTCGACCCGGTCGAGTGCCTGAGTGAGCGCACGCTGTTGCAGGGCAACCGTCAGATCACCCCGCGTACGTTCTAGCACTCCGCGCACCATGTCGGTCGTCCGCCGCAACCCGCCGGTAACAGCATCCGGATAGTCAACCGTCACCAGAAGACTATAGATATCATCCATCACGGCAAGGACGTTTTCCGCCCGGTCGAGGTCCCAACGGCGCATGGCATCCAGCGCATACCGTCGCATTTCGCCGGCCGCTTCGCCCAGCCCATTCAGGTAGACACTATTTTCAACGCCAATGTCACCCGGCCCCGGAAGGTCGCGACCTGCGACGATCGCTAGCACAGTGCTCGCCTCGGCGAACTCCTTCTGGGCATCACGCATATAGCCGGCCCAGTAGATCTGCGGATAGTCGGCAAGCAACTCGGCCAGCCCATCGTTCATCCGCCGCGCCTCAGAAAGCAGTCCCTCGGCCTCATCGAAATCATGCCGGTGCACCGCCCGGATCGTGTTGGCGCTTAGCCGCACGATCTGCCTCGACTCCGCCAGCGCCCGCTCCCGCGCAGCATTCACCCCTTCAAGGTCCGCCAGAATCCGCTCGCCAACCGTGGCGATGCGTTCAGATAGTGTTGTCAATTGGTCTCCACTCGTGGTCTCCTGTTTCACACTGAATCTCTCGTTGAACTTGCTCTGGATATCACGTGTTCGCGCAGAATGCACACTTGGGAACTGACTCATCAATGCAACGATTTCTCTCAATTCAGGACTGATCCATCCAATTGAATCAAGAATCTGCTGGTATTCCTCAAGCAGTTCCACGCGGTTCCACACCGGTTCAAAGTGGAAAACTCGATTCCGCAGAATACGCGCCCGCTCCAGCCTGGCAAGTATTGAACTCCTGTTTCGCAATCTGTTAGGAGCGTGCGGAAAGACATTGACGAGCAGCATCCATGAGTCGGGCTCCCATATTCTGGCTACGTATGGCCTGCTGAACAGCCTTGTCCAACAGCCGAAACTTAACCCCGCAATGACTCGGCCCGGAATTACCCCATCTTCTCCCTTGCTGCGAGCAATCCTCCGTTCAACTTCCACAACTGTCTGCATTTGGCCAGGTTCGAGGCATCGCGGATCGTCATACCAACTGTCAGATCCAAAGCGTTCAGTAAAGGCATTGTGGATGCTGTTCCGTAGCGAAACCTCCAATGCATGGAGCGGTGCGTACAGCGACTCGCAAAGGGCGATGTTCCAAAAGTACGTTGCTACCATTTCGTCATCATTGCTGGAAGGGTGGGGCCGATATGTTTCAAGCCGTTCCTGGCTCATCGGAAGAATGAGCGAGTCAACCAATAATCCAGGCATGCTTCTCCCACTTCGTCTGACAGGCTTAATGTTGGAGTGTTTGGTATACTTATACCGTAATTCCCCGGAGTCCCCTCTCCCGGTCTTCGAACCGGTGATGGGTCCGGGGTTTTGACTTTTCTGAAAAGGATACTTGGTTCACTCACAACCAAGAGAGGCATCAGAATGATCAACTGTCCTCGCTCCCGATTGACGAACTTCCCCGGAACTTGGTACGCTATGCACGTTCCAGTCTGTCACGATTGACAGCCTGGTTCAATAAACGCTGATTGCGTTGACCGGGAGTAGTAGACCAGCCAACACAGCGAGCCGCCGGGTGGTGCAAGACGGCAAATTCTGGTCGAACTCGCCCGCGAGCAGCAGATGTCACGGTGACAACACCAGAGCATCTGCCGGATCTGCCTCCGTTATCAGGCGATCAAGCGAACCGGAAGTTCGCATCCGTCATGGGGCCGTAGCTCAGCTGGGAGAGCGCAACACTGGCA
>CAZRNC010000228.1:0-5291 GCA_964601285.1 uncultured Thermomicrobiales bacterium
TTGTCATCTCGACCGAAGTGGAGAGATCTCGTCCAACCAGCTTGATGCCGTATCGATCCCGTGCGGCGGACGTTTTCGATCACTGCAACACAATCCGTGACGAGATCTCTCCACTCCGCTTCGCTCCGGTCGAGATGACAAATAAAGATGGTCGGACAGGTTGAGCGCCTCCACCTCTTCTTAACTTAATGCGAATGCAAGCCGTCCCGACAAGGTTCCTGCCAAAACCTCGTCTCTCTCCCAGTATGGCCCCCGCAGAAAACCCTTCGCCACCCGTGAAACGAACCTCTAACCCACGCTTGATGGTCTGTTGAGGTTTGTTGCAACCACTCTGTGACCTTTCCCCGCCATGCTGGATAGCAGGCGCAATGGCTGCGTCCACCGTTCGCAACGACGTGAAGGAAAGGGATCGCACAATGACGGCGACACAGATCAAACCGGAAATACAGCAGACCGGAACCCGGGCGACAGCGATTGTCGCGGCTGCTGGTGTCCACAAGACTTACCGCAACGGCAAGCTCACCGTGCCGGCGCTACGTGGCGTCGATATCTCGATTGCCCGCGGCGAGATGGTGGCGATCATGGGGCCATCCGGCTGCGGTAAGACGACGCTACTCAACTGCCTTGCCGGCCTCGAAGCAACCGACGAAGGCTCGATTCTGATCGACGACACCGATCTCTCGAAACTCAGCGACGACCGGCGGACAAGCTATCGCGCCGGCAATATGGGTTTCGTCTTCCAGTTTTACAACCTGCTGCCGGTGCTTTCGGCCATCGAGAATGTCGAACTACCGCTCATCGTCAGCGGCTGCAACCTGAAGGAAGCCCGCCAGCGATCGCTCGCCATGCTCAAACGGGTTGGGCTGGCCAAGTGGGCCAACCACCGTCCGGCAGAACTGTCCGGTGGACAGCGCCAGCGGGTAACGATCGCCCGTGCGCTGGTCAACGAGCCGGCCATCGTCTGGGCCGACGAGCCGACCGGTGACCTGGATTCCGAGACCGCCGACGAGATCATGGACCTGATGATCGAACTCAACCGCAAGCACCGCCAGACCTTCGTCATCGTCACCCACGACCCGCGCATCGGCCAGATGACCGACCGCATCATCCGCATGAAGGATGGCCAGATCGACAACGCCGCCCGGTAACGCCGGACATCGTTTATGAAGGAACTGGATCATGGAAAACATCTTTGGAATGCCAATCACGACGCTGCTGATCGGCGCCGGCAGCATCATGGCGATCTGCCTGGTTGTGGTCTGTGCCATCGCCTGGCGGAACCCGGTCATCGCCCGGATGGCGCTGCGCAACGTTCCTCGGCGGCGCGCCCAATCGATCCTGATTATGGTCGGGCTGATGCTCTCGACGATGATCATCGGCGCGGCACTCACCACCGGCGATTCGCTGAATACCTCGTTCCGCAGTGCGGCCTTCGAAAGCCTTAGTGAAGTCGACCAGGTGATCGGATACACCGGAGCAGAAGATGCCGACGTCTCTGTCTCGGTCACCAGCCCGCTCATCCCGGAACAACTGACCGGCGAGCTTGAAGCACAACTTGCCGGCGATCCGAACATCGACGGCTTCATGCCGATGCTGACCATCGCCGCACCGGTCATCAACAGCTCAGCCGGGTTGAGCGAACCGTCAGCCATCATCACCGGCCTTGATCCGGCCCGGCTGGACCAGTTTGGTGGATTCACCACGCTGGATGGCCAACAGGTCGATCTGGTTGACGGTGCTGTCGTCATTTCGGAAGACCTGGCGAAGGCGACCGGGGCCGCCGAGGGTGACACGCTCGCCTTCTTCCACCAGAATCAGCCACACACCGTCACTGTTGCCGGCGTGGTGTCCGGGTCGATCCTGACCGGCTATGAGTCCGGCTCAAGCCAGGCCGGACCAGCCCAGACACCGGCCAACCGGCTCGTCGGCATGGCGATGCCGCTGGCAACACTCCAGCAAATCACCGGACTGGAAGACCAGGTCCGCTTCATCGCCGTCACCAACATCGGCGGCGTCCACACCGGGTTGGACCGTTCAGACGCTGCAACGGCCAGCCTGGAACAAGCCCTGGCAACCATCGACGGCGATGCCGGCGTGACACCACTGAAGGCAGACAGCGTCGAGGCTGCTGAAATGCTCGGCAACCTCTTTATGACCTTCTTCGTCATCCTCGGCATGTTCTCAATCTCGGCCGGCATTCTCCTGATCTTCCTCATCTTCATGATGCTGGCCGCCGAACGTCGCGCCGAGATGGGCATGGCACGGGCAGTCGGGATGAAACAGGGCGACCTGATTCAAGGGTTCATCGTCGAAGGGGCCGTATACGCACTCGGTGCCGGCCTGATCGGAGCCTTGATGGGTATCGGCGCTGCCAGCTTGATGACCACCCTGATCGACGCAATCAGCGGCGACAACGTGTCGCTCTCGCCGTCGTTCACCTGGCAATCACTGGGACTGGCCTATGCACTGGGCGTGACGATCACTTTCATCACGGTTATCTTCGCTTCGGTGCGCTCAAGCCGGCTCAACATCGTGGCGGCCATCCGCGATCTGCCGGAAGAGCAGGCAGGCGACCGCGGCGAACGGCCTCGCTGGCGCTGGTTCGTCACCCCACGATTCGCCCAGTCCGGCATAGCGGCTGTCGTGCTTGGCACGATCGCCACCGTCATCACGTTCCTGCCACGCCTGGTCATCTGGCTGGCACGGTCACTCGCCTGGGTCGTCGGTTGGGGACCGATCATCGCTACGGCCGGCGCACTGCTAACCGTGCTCGGCGTGGTCATCACCGACATGTTCACCTTCTCGACCGGTCTCACGCTGCTGGTGTTCGGCCTCGCCCTGTTCCTCAGCAAGCGGCTACCGGCGCGAGCGGTCTATACCGTTGCCGCGACGTTGCTGCTGCTCTACTGGTTGTTGCCGATGGACATCACCCAGCGAGTGCTGCCCGATGTCGGTGAAGGCGGCCCGCAAATGGCCTTCGTTGCTGGCGCCTCGATGGTTGCAGCAGCAACGCTGATCGTAATGTGGAATGCAAGCCTGATCGTCGGGCTGGTCTCCCTCTTCGGACGGACCTTCTCCCGCTGGCTACCGGCGGTCAAAACGGCCGTCGCCTATCCGCTGGCGTCACGCGGACGCACCGGCATGACCGTCGCAATGTTCTCGATCGTCATCTTCTCGCTGGTGATGGTGCGCACGATGAGTGCCAACTTTGCCGAGCTGCTGCTCTCCGATGATGCTCGCGCCGGCTGGGATATCAGCCTGGTGGCCAATCCTGCCAATCCGATCGACGACCTGACTGCCTCACTGACGGCAGGCGGGGTTGATGCAAACGAGATCGCCGGCGCCGGAACCGTCCATTCGGTCACGATCGAGAACAGCCAGATCCGGAACGTTGGAACCACGGACTGGAAGGAATACCAGATCAACGGGTTCGACACCGCGTTCGCGCAGTTCACCGAAGCCGGATTCGATGCCCGCGCTCCTGGTTACGAGTCGGACCAGGCAGTCTGGGATGCCCTGGTCATCGGCGAACGGGTCGCAATCATCGACGCCAATGCGTTCGGCGATGAGTTCAACAGCGCCTCGCTCTACACCGTGCCAGACGGCGTCGAAAATGTCGATGGCGCAATTCCGGACTTTACCGTTGAACTGCGGAACCCGCGTACCGGCGTGACCGAGTCAGTCCCGGTCATCGCTATCATCAGTTCTCGGGCCAGCACGCTAGCCGGCATCTTCCTGCCGGAAGCGTACTTCGCCGAGGTCTACGCCGAACCGGACCTGACCCGCATCTTCATGCAGATGGCTCCGGCGGCATCGTCTTCGCCGGCAGACCTGGCACGCTCGATCGAGTCCGCCCTGCAATCCAACGGGGTGCAGGCCGCTTCGATTCAGGAACAGATCGAGGAACAGCAGGCATCCGCCAGCAGCTTCTTTGTGATGCTCCAGGGCTTCATGGGTCTGGGCCTGCTGGTCGGCATCGCGGCGCTCGGCGTCATCTCGTTCCGGGCGGTCGTCGAACGCCGGCAGCAGATCGGGATGCTGCGGGCCATCGGCTACCAGCGTTCGATGGTCGCCGCCTCGTTCCTGCTGGAATCGCTGGTCGTGGCCGGGCTAGGTGTCCTGATTGGCGCGACGCTGGCCATCATCCTGACCCGCAACCTGATGACCAGCGGCGAGATGGGCGTTAACTTCGACCGGTTCGTCATCCCCTGGTCGACGGTCGCCTTCTTCATCGCCACCGCGCTGGTGGCCTCAGCGCTGATGACCTGGATCCCGGCCCGCAAGGCCTCCTCGGTCCCGATCGCCGAGGCGCTGCGTTACGAGTAGCAAGCTAATAGCGGACAATGTCCCCCTCGCCGGCGGTGTCGATCGTCTCGCGGGGGGACGCTTCCCAGTTCAGGGTGGCAATGTCCGCATTCAGGCCGGCCAGCAGGTAGCGCAGCTCACTGGCCATCGCGCAGAACTGGAAGCCCTCGGCGATCCGCTGGTTGACGGCGGCCGCACTGGAACAGTGAATCCCCGGCGCAACGCCGTGCTTCTTCGCCGTCGCCCGGACATGGGCAATCGCTTCGACCATCTCCGGGAGATCGCTTTCCAGCGGCACACCCAGTCCAAGTCCCATTGAGGCGGCCAGATCGTTCGGCCCGATGAAGGTCGCATCGACGCCGGGCACGCTGAAGATCTCGTCGGCGTTCTCGACGCCGGCAATATGCTCGATCTGCAACACGACCAGAATTTCATCGTTGGCGTGGCTGTAGTACTCCGGCGAGGTCGTCCCGAAGCTCATCGAGTGCCGGCCACCACCAACGCTACGGTTGCCGAGCGGATGGTAGCGGGCAGCCTCGACGGCGGCTTCGGCTTCGGCCTTGCTGTTGACCATCGGCACAACAACGCCCCAGGCGCCAGCATCGAGCACTCGCTTGAAGTTCTCCGGGCTGTTCCAGGGAATCCGCACCATCGGCGCAACACCAGACCCGGCCATGCCAATAAACATCTGGGCCAGCGTTCGGATATCGACCGGGTTATGTTCAGCATCGACGACCAACCAGTCGAACCCGAGCTTGCTGACGTACTCCGCCAGTTCCGGGCTGGGCAACGACATCCAGGTGCCGATAGATGGCTCTCCGGACGCCAACCTTCTCCGGGCATGATTTGCGAGCATGGTTAGTTCCCTCCCTGGTCTTCAAACAACTTCACTCCGGCGGCCGCTCCAGACATGATGAAACTTGCATCGCTACCGGCGGTCAGATACTGAAAACCCTGTCCGGCCCGCATGACGGCTTCTTCCGGTG
>CAZRNC010000229.1:0-5274 GCA_964601285.1 uncultured Thermomicrobiales bacterium
GACGACGATGAAGGTGACGAGGACGACGATTCGTCCGATCCGCCGGCTGCCGATGGCGAGCCGAAGCGCGGCGGCACCCTGATCATCGGTCAGGACTTCGGCCCACAGGATATGGACCCGAACCTCTCCGGTGCATGGGCATCCACCAACGTCCAGGAGTTGATCTTCAACGGCCTGCTGCGCTGGGACGCCGACATGCAGCTGGAGCCAGACCTGTCGACGTCGTGGGAAATCGCCGACGATGGCCTAACCTACACCTTCAGCTTGCGCGAAGGCGTCACCTTCCACAACGGAAAAGCTTTCGGCTCGGACGATGTGAAGCACACCATCGACCGCATCCAGGATCCGGAATTCGCCAGCCCGCGCATTTCGACCTACCGCAACATCGAATCGGTTGACGAGGTCGACGACCTCACCGTCCAGTTCAACCTGGAATCGCCGATCGCGCCGCTGCTCCGCAACCTGGCGACGATTCCCCATGGCGCAATCGTTCCTGCCAATGCTTCCAACGAAGAGATGCAGGCCGAAGCACCAGGAACCGGGCCATTCCGCTTCATCGCCCACGAGCTGGACCAGGAAGTACGGCTTGAGGCGTTCGAAGACTACTGGGAAGAAGGGCTGCCCTATCTCGATGCAGTCACCTTCCGGCTGCTTGGTGATGACACCTCGATCTCGGCGGCGCTGCGCTCCGAATCGGTCCACATCACCTGGCTGAAGGACCCGAAGGTTGCCCAGAACACCAGCGAATCGGTCGAAAATATCGATTCGGTCGAGGGCGTTAGCTGTCGCTACCTGCCGATTCTCTTCGACCTGAAGGAAGCGCCGTTCGACGATGTCAACGTCCGCCGGGCGATGAGCCTTGCGATCGACCGGGCTACCGTCGTCCAGATCGTGCTGGGTGGCTTCGGCCAGGTTGGCACCTTCCTGCCGCCGTCGCAGCTTGCCGGCTACATCGGAGACGGCTCCGATCTGCCCTACTACACCCGCGATGTCGACGAAGCCAAGCGACTGCTTGCCGAAGCTGGATATCCTGATGGGCTGGACGTTCCCGAGTTCAAGGTTGTCGCTGCCAACGCGCTCGATGTGCAGTGCGCCCAGGTGATGGCCGAGCAGTGGGCGGAAGCCGGCATTCGGGTCACGATCAACCCGATGGAAGTCGGCGCGATCCTCTCCGACTTCAGCACCGGCAACTTCAAGATGGCCACCGTCGGTGGTGTCTGGACGCCGGACCCGAGCAACGAATCAGCTCGCTATCACTCGACGTCGCCACAGGGCACAGCCTACGGCATCAACGATCCGGAAGTTGACCGCCTGATCGATGCCGGGCTGGCAGAGTCCGACCCGGACGCACGGGTGGAGATCTATCACGAGCTGCAGGAGCAGATTCTCGACAATGTCTATGTGATCACACCATATGTCTACCCGCTGCGCTGGGAGCTGATCTGGAACTATGTCCAGGGCTACGATGTGATGGCCAACAACGCCCGCACCAGCGTCCGCAAGACCTGGTTGGACATCTAGCCAATGACACAGGTGATCCTCCGGCGACTGGTCATGCTCATCCCGATCCTGCTTGGTGTGTCGATGCTGACATTCGGCGCGATGCACATGATTCCGGGCGACCTTGCGGTTGCCCTGCTGGGAATCGAGAATGCCCAGGATCCGGTTGCGCTGGCGAACATCCGGGCGAAGTACGGACTCGATCAACCGCTTCCGGTGCAATACATCAAGTGGCTGGGCAATGTGCTGCAAGGCGACTTCGGCCAATCCCTGCGACTGAATGTGCCGGTGCTGGATGAGATCGTGCGACGGCTCCCCCTGACGATCGAGCTGGCGCTGCTGTCCATTATCTTCGGACTGGTCGTCGGAGGAACACTTGGAACACTCGCCGCCACCCGTGGCGGCTTCTGGGAAATCATTGGCCGCGGCTACATCCTGGCAGGTGTGGCCATGCCCAGTTTCTTTCTCGGCACGATCCTGATCCTCTATGGAGGACGCTACATCAGCTTCATCCCGACATTGCAGTATGTCGGGTTCCGGGAAGACCCGCGAACCCACCTGCTGGTGATGATCTATCCGGTGATCTCGCTGGGTACCGGGCTGGCAGCAGTGATCGCCGAGAACACCTGGTCGGCGGTTTCGGAAACGATGAACATGGAGCATGTCCGGGTTGCCCGGGCCAAGGGGCTTGCCGAGCGGAAAGTGGTCACCGGCCACATCGTCCGCAACGCCCTGATCCCGATCACGACGATCACCGGGTTGCAGATGAGCTTCCTGCTGGGCGGCACGATCATCATCGAGTCGATCTTCGCCCTGCCGGGACTCGGACGGCTGGCCTTCAGTGCCATCAACCTGCGCGACTACCCGCTGATGCAGGGCATTGTGCTCTTCATCGCCGCCATGGTCGTGCTTTCCAATCTGGTCGCAGACTTGCTCTACGCGCTGTTCGACCCACGTATTCGTGTGAGCTAGAGGAACGGCGCAACGATGTCTACCGGGACACAGAGCAGCAAACTGATCGGGCACACACTGCAGGAGCAGCCATCCTTCTGGGTTCGCGCCCGGAGGCTGTCGAATACCCAGCTGATCCTGGGGGTGACACTCCTGCTGATTGTGCTGCTCACCACGATCTTTGCCGGAGTAATCACCAGCCAGGGTCCGAACGCCATTTCAACAACCGGGTCGCTGGCGCCGCCGCAAGCCGGGCACATCTTCGGCACCGACTCGATCGGCCGCGATGTCTTCACCCGGGTCGTCTATGGCGGCCGGGTGTCGCTGACAATCGCCATCCCGTCGGTCGCGCTGGCGCTGGCGCTTGGCATGGTGCTGGGCGTGCCGGCCGGGTTCTTCGGCGGCAAGGTCGACCAGACGATCATGCGCATTCTGGATGTGCTGTTCGCCTTTCCGGGCGTGCTGCTGGCGATGGTGATTGTTACCATCCTCGGCCCGAGCGTGCGCAACCTGATCCTGACGATCGGCATCCTCTACGCCGCCCGCATGGCCCGGATTGTCCGCGCGCCGATCCTTTCGGTGCGCCGGCTGGACTATGTTGAGGCAGCACATTCAATCGGCTCGCGGAATATGCGGGTGATCCTGCGGCATGTCATCCCGAATGCGTCGTCGCCGATCATCGTTGAGGTGACGCTGGCGCTGGGTCAGGTGATCCTGACCGAGACGGCGCTCAGCTTCCTTGGGCTGGGGCCGCCACCGCCGGACCCGTCGTGGGGTGCGATGCTGAGCCAGAGCCGGCAGTTCATGGAGTTCGCCTCCTGGACGGTGCTTGCCCCCGGCTTCGCCATCATCGTGACGGTCGCCGCCTTCCTGCTCCTTGGCCACGGCCTCCGCCAGATGCTCGACCCGCGCCGGCGGGGCATCCGGCGGTAACCTGCCCATCGTACGGGAGAGGCCATGCCTCTCCCTTGGCGCGTTAGCGCCACCTCGCTTGTGCCAGCCCACTGCAACCAGTGGGACGGGCCTGCCGGCCCGAGGGAGAGGCATGGCCTCTCCCGTACGATGACGATAAATCGAGTCTTCGTAATCCCAATGACGCCGGCGATTTTGTCACAAAAATGTAACCTTGCCAGCCTGTTATCGGTTTGCCATAAGGCATACAATGGACTTGTGGACACAGTGGTCCATGTGGTTCTGGCGAGGGAGATTCGCATGGCATTGGCAAGCGCGACGGAGCGTGAGGTTGTCTTGCACGACAATCTGCTGGATGAGTCCAGCAACATGGATCGGGACATCGTCGATCCATGGTCCAACGATGACGAAGACCGCGTCATTGTGGACCCCACCCGGCCGGCAATCCGTTCTTACAAACGTTCATCTTCGACGGCGGGCAACAAGATTACCGACTTCCCGACGGAGTGGACGCTCGACCAGCGTTAGACCGGTTCCGGTTTCCGGACAATGCTGAAACACAACCGTGATCGCCTCCCCGGCATGAACGCCGGGGGACGATACGGTGATTTCGCGTGTCTAATCGTCCTGCGGGCGGACCATCATCAACGGGGCGTTGGCTTCGCGCAGCACCCGCTCGGCGACCGATCCCATCACCACCCGGCGGAACCCGGTGCGGCCATGGGTGGCAATAACGACCAGATCGACCTTCTGTTCATCAGCCGCAGCAGCAATCTCATCCGCGATGATCCCGGTGCGCACCTCACGGGTGACGGTGTGGCCACGCTCCTCAAGCTTCGCGGCAACCGCCGCCAGGTAGGCCTCGGCCTCTTCCTTCATGGCTGCCATGTAGGTATCAATCACCTCGTAGTAGGCATAGGCGCCGGCTTCCGGCGAGGCTGCCCAGGTGATCGACTCCGGAATACGGACCAGGTGGATCTGCAACGTCTTGGACGCCAGCGATTGCTGGGCGACTTCGAGCGCATTCTCGGCAAATTCCGAACCATCGAGCGGCACGAGGATCTTGTCGATCGCGCCAACCGGCGTCGCTGACTCACCACGCACCACAACCACCGGACAGGTTGCGCCATGGACCACCCGGCCGGCAACACTACCGACGACCAGGCGGTTGAACCCGGAGCGACCGTGGCTGCTCATCACCACAACCGGATCGGGCGTCTGATCCAGAAACTCCAGAATCTCCTTCTCCGGCCGTCCACTAAGGACAACCTTTTCAACGGTTACCCCGTCCAGCCGTTCAGCAACCTGGTCAAGATAGGCCGCGGCAGTCCGCTGCTCCTGTTCGAAATCTTCCGAGCTACTGCTGTCGATCATCCAGGCGGAGAATTCGCTGGAGATATCAACCACCGTGAGCAGGGTGATCGAAACGCCGCTATCGCGAGCAAACGCCCGGGCAACCGGCAGGGCAGATTCCGACAGTTCCGATTTGTCGAGTGGCACCACAATCGTAGATGGCATGCGTTGTCGTTCCTTTCAGCAAGTGTTCGCTGTATGTTCTTCCAGTATAGATCGGAACCCGATGAGATCCGCCGTTTTCGACAGGAATGGTTGCCTTACGGTAGGGGCGCATCGCATGCGTCCGCCGTTCGCCACCAATTCGGTTCGGGCACGGGAACGATCGCCAACCTGTCATTCCGACGAAGGAGGAATCCGTTTCCCCTTTGCCAAAGCAGGAGTTACGGATTCCTCCTTCGTCGGAATGACAAGTCGAACCTGGTCTGCTCCTGTCTGAATGTCGAGGCATTGACGGCGGACGCATGCAATGCGCTCCTACCCCTGCGGGGGCAAAGCCAATACTGGTATGCTTGTTCGCCGAAGGGGAGTAGCTACGGAGCCGATGCTCCATGCCAA
>CAZRNC010000230.1:0-5262 GCA_964601285.1 uncultured Thermomicrobiales bacterium
CCCGGTGCGATCATCACGTCCAGACGGAGCTTGCCAATAGCGTCAACCATGCTGCTGGTGACTACACGGTTGCAGGCGAGAATCCCACCAAATGCTGAAACCGGATCGCCGCTGAGCGCCAGATTGAACGCTTCGGCAAGGTCGTCGTTGGTTCCAATTCCACAGGGAAGCGTATGCTTGACAATCACCACCGCAGGCGACTCGAACACGTTGGCCGTCATCCACGCCGACGATGCATCGAGGTAGTTGTTGAACGAAAGTTCACCGCCGCTGACCAACTTCCACGAACCAACTCCACCCTGCTGCGATGTTGCATAGACCGCAGCCCGCTGGTGTGGATTCTCACCGTACTTCGTCTCCTGAATCAGCCGCCCACCGATGGTAAGTTCTTCCGGGAAGACGGATTCCTCGCCGCGAAGATACCCGGCAATCAGACTGTCATAGCGGGAGACATGGCCAAATGCGATTGCTGCCAGCGATCGACGCTGTTCGTGCGAAATGCTCGCCAGCCCGTCTAATTCGATCGCGCCGGCAATCGTTTCGTAATCAGCCGGCCTTGTGACGACCAGCACATCAGCGTGCGTCTTGGCCGCCGACCGGATCATGGCCGGACCGCCGATGTCGATGTTCTCAATGATCTCCTCATCAGTCGCTGCATCGTTGCCGAGGACTGATTCGAACGGATAGAGGTTGCTCACCAGCATTTCGATCGGACCGATGCCTAGCTCTTCCAATGTCGACATGTGTGCCGGCAGATCGCGCCGTGCCAGCAGACCACCATGGACAGCTGGGTGCAACGTCTTTACCCGGCCATCAAGGATCTCCGGGAACTGCGTGACCTCACTGACATCGGTGACGGCAACGCCGCCATCACGCAGTGTGGTCGCCGTACCGCCGGTAGAAAGGATCTCGAACCCGGACGACTCCAGCCGCCTGGCCAGTTCCACAACACCCGTCTTGTCGAAAACGCTGATCAGTACCCGTGTCACCTGTTGTATCCCTACGATTAACGGCAATTCCGAACGCGAAGCATAGCCGAACGGGCGCACGCCGGGCTAGGGACGCTCCGACCACCAGACGACGCCGCCATCCGGATTCACGTATCCCCACCCGTCTCCCGAAGAAACCCACGCCAGCCCGCCGGCAAAGTCTCGAACTTCGTCCCATTCTGGAGCGATGACAAGTTCGCCAGACAGATCAATGAACCCCCATGAGTTTTCGGCCCGTACGGCTGCGCGATCTTCCGCAAAATCCCGTGCGTCACGAAACTGGAGTTCGATAACGATCTCCCCTTGTGTGTTCACATAGCCCCACTGGCCGTCACTTGTTGCAACCGCGAGTCCTTGATAGGGAGTGTAGATCCGTTCCCATTCCAGAGGAACAACGATCGCACCGGTCGGGTCGATCAGGCCGCCAAGCCTGTCGATGGCGACTTCTGCATAGCCGTTGAGAAACGGTCGCGCGCTGGTGAACTGCGGTTCAACGACCCACTCACCTGACGTATCGATATATCCCCAAAGGCGATCGTCTTCTGTTTCATCCACTATTTTGGCAGCCGGTGCCAGGCCTTCACCAAACGACCGTGCATCAACGAACGATTCGTCGAAGGCATACTCGCCGTTCCGGTCGATGAATCTCCTGGCAACGTCTTCTTGCACGACGAGCGCACGGCCACTTTCAAACGCTTCCGCCGCCAGGAACTGCGGCTCAATGACAAACTCGCCGGTGTCATCGATGTATCCCCACAGGCTCTCGTCTTTGAGAGAGGCCGGCGAGAGACCTTCGGTGAACAGAAATAGTGACTCTGCATACTGCTCGACGACGACGCTCTCCATTGCTCCGTTGCAGACGAAGAACAACGTGGTTTCCTCTTGAACCGTCATGACCACCTGCGTCGTTTCGGCCCATCCTGGCGCTCCGCCGGCAGGATCCTGTTGGGCACAGACCTGTGCTTGCGGTTCGCCCTGCCAGACGATCAGATACGGATCGAAGTCGGGAGTAGGTAACTCGTGGAGAGTAGTGCCTGATTCGTCGAAAAGAACCCATTCTCCGTCCCGCTCACCAAGAGCCGGCCCCCTGGCGAAATCGTGCATTGATGAGAGTTGCAGGACGACAGTGTCAAACTGAGGATCGAGTTGAACCTCGCCGGTGTCATCGATCAATCCCCACTGCTCGTCCACCACTATCGGGTGCAGGATTGGACGAACGGGTTCAGGCACCGGTGAAGGAGTCGGGGGCAGGGTCGCAGTGGCGGTGGCGGTGCTGGCAAGCTGAGGCGCTTGCGTAGGCGGTGTCGTCAGCTCGGCCGTCGGAGAAGATACCTCTCCACATGCGACGAACAGAAGTGCCCCGCTTACGATGAGCAGAAGAATCGACAGAACCGGAACGCGGAATATTTGCGAGAACTTTTGCACACGCCCATCCAAAAAGGTCGACAAGGCACAGGGCGATATCTCGATCCCCGGTGCCCACGACAGGTCATAGCGCTATCAATGTTGTGCAACTATAGCTTGTTGACGACCAGTTTGGAGATTGCCCGGAGTGTTTCGAAGACGCCTTCGCCGTTGATTGCCGAAGCTTCGAATCGGGGAACCTTGATTGTGTTGAGGTAACGGTCCAGCACCGGGGTCGGAAGTGCGGTCGGCAGATCCATCTTGTTGTATTGCATCACCAGCGGGAAGTCGACCAGCCGCTTCCCCTGATTCTTCAGGTTGTGGGCCAGCTCACGCAGGCTCTGCAGGTTGTCGGCCAGCCGGTCTCGCTGGGCGTCGGCAACGAAGACGACCCCATCGGTTCCGTTCAGCACAGCAACCCGTGTGCGTTCGTAAAGAATCTGACCTGGAACCGTGTACAGGTGGAACCGGATCGAGAACCCGTGGACCTGTCCAAGCTCGAGTGGCATGAAATCGAAGAACAGCGTCCGCTCGGTTTCTGTGGCAATTGACAACAGATCGCTCCGGCCATTCTGGGGAATCTTGGCATGGATGACCTGGAGATTGGTTGTCTTGCCACACAAGCCGGGACCGTAGTAAACGATCTTGCCGTGAATCTCTCTTGCGGCGACGTTAATGAGTGCCATTAGCCCTGCTCCGTCGTCTGCTTCCGTGGTCGGAAGGCATCGTCTTTGCCGAATATCAGATCAATCGTATCGGTTGCGGCCTTGGGGAACTCGCTTCCAAATTCAACCCGCCGTGCCTCGCTCCGCTCGATTGCAAGTTGGAGGATACCCGAAAGCGACTGCGTCGCACGTTTGGCCAGTACTTTGACCAGTCCGAGATGTGCCTGATGATCGAACACCACCACCAGCAACCAGCGGTCGTCGACCGTTTCGGTGAAGATCTTCTCGCGCTGACCTTCCTGCACCATCACCCGGAAGTTGTCTTCCCGGAGCAGCTTTGCCATCTCCCGTGAAGATGCGTAAGAACCGGCCAGCAACGCACCAAGATGCATCATTTCGCCCTGGTGAACGTCGCCCTTCCAAGCCAGAACCTGCCCGGCACGATCCAGCACCATGCTGTAGGTTGCGCCGGTCTCTTCCATCAACCGGCTCAGGCAGCGATCCATCAGCTCCGATTCCTCGAGGCCGACAATCAGGTTGGTTAGATCGGGATCAAGCTGACTATGCATGAGTCCCATCTCCGCTGGAATGTTTGACGACCTGGTGGGACATGTTTGCTCCCGGTCCTCTCGTCATTCGCTCCCGGTCAGGCCGATCATCACGGCCCGGCTAGTTTCGTCTCCCGGTCGAACAGAGCCGATCTCCTTCAAACCTGGAATGAGCTGTTTCAATGTTGCTACGTCGTCCGGCGCGGTGATGATCACAAAACCAACGCCCATGTTGAACACCCGATAGGCTTCCGCCAGGTCGATGTGACCTCGTTCGACCACGTAGTCGAAGATCGGTGGCGGTGTCCAGGACGTAGCGTCGATCTCGGCAACCAGTCCTTCGGGAATCACCCGGCTGACATTGCCAGGCAACCCTCCGCCGGTAATATGCGCCATCCCCTTGATAACGCCGGCTTCGAGTCCACCTTGCACTGCCGAAACGTATGAGCGGTGAGGCTGCAGTAGCTCATCCGCCAAAGTTCTTCCCGGTTTGTAGCCGACATTCGACTGTAACCGCGACTGCGCAACATCACTATCTTCATTAAGCCCCAGAGCCGCCCGGATCAGGGAGTACCCATTAGTATGGAATCCGTCAGACTCCAGACCGAGCAGCACATCTCCGGCTGTGATTTCTGAGCCATCGATAATAGCTTCCTGGTCCACCATGCCGACGATGAACCCGGCCAGGTCGTAGTCGCCTTCGAGATAGATTCCCGGCATTTCGGCGGTTTCCCCGCCAAGCAGGGCCACGCCGGCACTCTTGCAGGCGTTTGCGATCGATCCGATCACCGTTGCTGCAACGAGTGGATCGAGCTTGCCGGTGGCAAAGTAATCCAGAAAAAAGAGTGGCTTTGCTCCACAGGCGAGAATGTCATTGCAGCAGTGGTTGACAATATCTGCGCCGATATGCTCGTGCTTGCCGGCCAGCACTGCCACTTTCAGCTTCGTGCCAACGCCATCGGCACTGGCAACCAGCGTTGCGCCAGACCCGGTCTCGCCAATCCGGAAGAAACCCCCGAAGTGGCCGAGACCCCGTAGCACCTGCGGCCCATGGGTGGCAGCCACCGATGAACCAATCGCCCGCACAACGGCATCGCCGGCGTCAATATCCACACCGGCATTCTGATAGCTGAGTGACCCTGGATCAGCGGGCATCGAAGCGTTCTCCTTGATAGACCCGGCCACCAGCAGCGCGACCGGTTGTCATGCAAAGCCCAGACGTACCTGTATGTTCCGGGCTGGTCCGGCATCGGTGCAAAATGGACACACCGGTGTGTGCCCATCTTGCACGATCTGTGCCTGTTTTGCATTAGAGGCTGATGAATCCGCAAACGCTGACCTAGTAGGCTGCCATTGCCTCGCCGTACGCTTCGCGAATACGTTCGCCCGAGCGGCGCATCATGATGCGAAGCTGTCCGAGGTTCTGCGACTTGCCAGCAGTAACCAGGATCAGCAGACTGTCGGAATCAAGTGGAGAGAGCAATACGGTGTGGTTGGCATATTCCAACGTCGTGACCTCGGCCGCGCCGTCGCCAAGCTCCTCACCCAGCTCGCTCATCATGAGCAGTCCATTCGCTGCGACAGCAGATACCGCTTCGGCATCACAGTCGTGCGCTGCAGCAGACTCGATCATCAGCCCGTCTGCGCCAGCCACAG
>CAZRNC010000231.1:0-5257 GCA_964601285.1 uncultured Thermomicrobiales bacterium
CTGAGCGAAGTCGAAGGATCTCTTTCCATGCAGCTTGCCTGATCCTTGAGCGTTTCATGGAAGGAGATCCTTCGACTTCGCTCAGGATGACAATCATAGATAGTCGCTCCCGATGACACGCTTGTGGCGTTGAAGCCGGACGCATTGCAATGCGCCCCTACCCCTGCGGGGGAGATGGGACAGCCGGGATTACTCCCCCAGAGATTCGTACAACGCCCGTTCGAAGGCAGCGTAGATTTCGAGGACGCCGGCGTCGCTGCCGGGCAGGAGCTGGGCCATCAGGATGCCGGCGATCCGGCGGGTTGGGTCGACCCAAAAGTAGGTGTTGCAGACTCCGGCCCATGACCAGCTGCCGGGAGACCGGCCGCCTGGAACTCCGGCGGTGGTGATCATGCCGGCAAGTCCCCAGAGGTTCACCGTGTCCCGGGATGACGGAATGTCGTTCATGGCATCCTGATCGACCGAGCGCATATCGCCGACCGTCAGCCCGCGCAGATGGTCTTCGGCAATGCTGGCAACGGTGCTTTGCTGGAGAACCCGCGTGCCATCCAGTTCGCCACCACGTAGCAACATCTGCAGGAAACGGGCATAGTCTGGCCCGGTTGAGTAGAGACCGCCACCACCACTGTAGATCCAGGGATACTCCGGCGTCGTCACCGTGATCTCGTCTAGCGACCCATCTGTTCGGCGCTGATAGCGGTTGGCAAGTCGTGACAGTTGATCCGGCCCGGGCAGGAAGCTGGTATCAGACATCCCGAGCGGCTTGAAGATATTCTGTTGGAAATACTCTTCGAGGTTCTGCCCGCTCAGTTGCTCGACCAGATGGCCGGCCCAGTCGGTGGCGACGCCATACTCCCAGCGCTCGCCCGGATCGGTGACCATCGGCATCTCCAGCGCCGCCATCGTCTGTCCGGTTTGCTGGTTGAATCTCCAGAGATCGGCGTTCAGAATTGGGTAGGCAAACCCGGCGGTATGGGTCAGCAGGTGACGCAAGGTGATTTGCCGGCGTGGCGCACGAAACCTTGGTTCTCCGTTGTCCTCGAAGCCATCCAGCACCTGCAACGCGGCCAGATCGGGCAGCTGTTCGGCAAGCGGTTCTTCCAGTGTTACCTCGCCCCGTTCCACCAACTGCATCGCGGCAATCGAGGTGATGGCTTTGGTCATGGATGCCAGCCAGAAGACGCTATCGAGGCTCATCGCCGGGTTGTCTCCAAAGCCGCGTTTGCCAGCGCTTCCCTCGTAGAAATTGCCGTCTTCGTTAACGCCAATCGCAACAACGCCCGGCACCATGCCCTCGGCCACTGCCTCTTCGAGGACGGCATCTATCTTCGTTGTCATCGTCTGTCTCCTTTGCAAGTCCGGCCGATTGTAGCAGTGGGGCGGTGTGTGCCGGTCTGCAAATGGTGCGATACTGTCCGCAATATGAAATCGACCTTTGGTGCAGAAGGAGCAATCCGTGTCCGAATCCAGTGCGCGTATCGACATCACGCGCTTTCACAAATTCGATGAGTTAACCGCCATTCTCAACGGGCTGGTTGAACAATACCCGAAGCTGGCAAGCCTCGATTCCATGGGCAAGTCGTACGAAGGGCGCGATCTCTGGGTGCTGAAAATCAGCAACGAGGAGACCGGGCCGGCCGCTGAGAAGCCCGCCATGTACATCGATGGCAACATCCATGCCGGCGAGATTACTGGCTGTAATGTGGCGCTCTACACCGCCGAGATGCTGCTGTTGGGCTATGGCAACGATGCCGACATCACGACGTTGCTGGATACCCGGACGTTCTACATCGCTCCGCGCATGCAGCCGGATGGGGCCGAACTCTATCTCACCACACCAATCACCCTGCGTTCGTCGGTTCGCCACTGGCCGGAAGTTGATGACGATGAGGGGCTTATCGCTGAAGATGTCAACGACGACGGGCTGGTCGTTCAGATGCGGGTTCCGGACGCCAAGGGCGAATGGCGCATCTCCGGGCACGATGACCGGCTGATGGTCAAGCGCCGGCCGGATGAGCTGACCGGCGAGTTCTATCGCATTTACACCGAGGGGTATTTGAAGGACTACGTTCGCGGTCCGGTGAAGCTCTCGCCGCCGAAATACGGCATCGACCAGAACCGCAACTGGCCGGCCAACTGGTCGGTCTACCAGCGCGGTGGCGGCCCGTTCCCGCTCTCCGAACCGGAAACACGTGCCGTGGCCGGCTTCATCGAGCAGCATCGCAATATCTCAATTATCCAGAACTACCACACGATGGGCGGAGTGATTCTGCGCTCTCCCTGCGCTGTTGGCGACAATGCGATTCCTCCACGAGACCGCGATGTCTACGATGTGATGGGCAAGATCGGCGAGGAGATCACCGGGTATCCGCCGATTTCGGTCTACGATGCGTTCCCGGAACTCGACGAGCGCGGCCGGCGGAGCACTTCGGGTGGCTTCATCGAGTGGACCTACGACCATCTTGGCATCTTCTCTTTTGCAACCGAACTCTGGGATCTCCAGTCGCGGGCCGGTATCGAGAAGCCGGCCAAGGACCCGATGCGGGTTGTCCGCGAGCAGACCGAAGAGGACGGCCTGAAGCTGTTGAAGTTCAACGACGAACAGTTGAACGGCGAGGGTTTCGTTCCGTGGGCGTCGTTCGACCATCCTCAGCTTGGTGAGGTTGAGATTGGTGGCTGGAAGACCAAGGAGATGCGGCAGAACGCGCCGCCGCAGTTCCTGGAAGATGAGTGCGTTCGCAATGCGGCCTTTACCGTGCGCCAGGCTGCAATGACTCCGCGGCTGCTGATCGAGAACGTCGAGGTCGAAGCATTGGCCGAAAACCTGCATGTTGTCCGGGCGACCGTTTCCAACGATGGCTACCTGCCGACTAACGGTTCGGCGCTGGCTGTGCGGAACAATATCGCCAAGCCGGTCAAGGTTGAGATCGAAGGAGCAGAGGTCGTCATGGGCAAGGCCAGCCAGCAGGTTGGTCACCTGATGGGCCGTGCTGCCAACCGGGGCATGATGATGCTCTTCGGAGCAGCAAAGGTTGAAAATGAGCGCCTGGTCGAGTGGCTGGTCCGCGGCAGCGGCACAGTTACGATCGTCGCCAGCTCCGAAAAGGCCGGCACCGTGCGGCAAGAGGTGTCATTCGGCAGCTAGATTAGGCCGACCAGCGTATCGTGACGTGTGTCCAGAAACGTTCGTAGGGGCGTCTTGCATACGCCCGTCTGGTTCCCGAGGCGTGAAACCGGGCGTATGCAAGACGCCCCTACGAAAAATGAACCGAACTCTCGCATGACACGATACGCTGGTCGAACTGCTAGATCTGAGCCGACTTCAGTGTCCGGACCACCCGCCTGGTAGTGGTCCGGACATACGAGAACGAGGAAACCTCTGAAAACGTGGGAAACGCTCAGCCAGGCCGCCCGGCGCCGGCGGCTTCGCTCGGTTGCGCTGGATGCACTGGAACAGTACGACCTCGATGTGCTTCGGGTAGTCAGGATCGCAGATCACCTGAACAACCTGTACCGGGTCGATACGGTTGATGGTCGACGGTTCGCCTTGAGGATCAGCAATCCGACCTGGCGTAGCGAGCTTGAGTTGCGGTCAGAAGTTGAATGGCTGTTGGCGCTGGACGCGGATACGGATGTCGGGGCGCACGTTCCGTTGCCGAATCGTAGCGGGGAGTTCATCACCATCGTTGACCGGCCCGATGTGCCGGGCCTGCGGCGGTGTGTGCTGTTCAGTTGGGTGCCTGGCGTCGATCTTGTCCGCAGGTTAACGAAAGAGAACGTCCAGGCAATGGGTAGGCTATCGGCTCAACTCCATGCCCACGGCACGATATTCAAGCCGACCGCCCCGTTTACCGATCGCAAGCTGGACAAGCTGTTTCCGCGTGGCGAACGTGTTGTGCTGGATGATCCGGAGTATGCGCATCTCTTTGACGGGGGGCAGCGCGAGGTGTTTGATCGCGCCCGTAACCTGGCTGAAGCGGAACTGTCCCGGCTCTATTGCGGCTCGGGCCAACCGATCGTTGTCCATGGCGACCTGCACCACGAGAACGTGAAGGTCGACGCCGGCAAGCTGAGACCAGTCGATTTCGAGGACATTGTCTGGGCATTCCCGGTGCAGGACATCGCGCTGACATTTTATGATTTTCGGTACTTTGCCCCTGCCGGATCGCCGGGTTACGACGAGCTGATCGCATGGTTCGAACAGGGCTACCGGCAGGAGTCAGACTGGCCGGCCGAGCGTCCGGAGCAGATCGACATTCTGCATGTTGCCCGACAGTTCTGGGTAACGAACTGGGTGTTCCTCAACGATGACCCGATCCACCACCAGCCCTTCGTCGACCGGTTGACCGTCAGGTTCCGGACGGTGCTTGCTGAAAGCGACGCTGCACCTCGTCCCCCGCAGGGGTAGGGGCGCATCGCATGCGTCCGCCGTCAACGCCTCGCGGCCTTAGCCAGTGCAGCCCAGCGTAAACCGTCATCCCGAGCGAAGTCGAGGGACCTCGAGCCACGAATCCTGACGCCACCGCTGGAAAGATCCGAGGCTCGAGATCCTTCGGCTTCGCTCAGGATGACAGATAAACTCGTCCGCTCCGGCCCATGTATCGAGGCGTTGACGGCGGACGCATGCGATGCGCCCCTGCCCCTGCGGGGGCGTGATGCAGCGTCAGGACGGCGCTACGCTAACTCGATGCCTCGCGGGCGGTCTTGAGGGCGGACCCCCACCAGACCAGTTGGTCGATCATGCCGTTGAGGAACTTGTTCTGGTCGGGGGATTTCGGCTGGCCGTTCTCGTCGAAGTTGGCCCGGGCCATCGGCATTACGACGGCATCGCGGATTGGTGCCATGTGGAGCTCGATCAGGATCAGCCGCAACTGTTCCACCGCTCGTGAACCACCGGCTCCACCGCCATAGCTGACGAACGCCGCCGGCTTGCGGTTCCACTCCTTGTTCAGGTGGTCGATAGCGTTTTTCAGCACCGCGGTTGGCCCGTGGTTGTATTCGGCAGTGACGAAGATGTAGCCGTCGCCCTGCTCAATCTTCTCTTTCCAGGGTAGTGCTGCCGGGGCGTAATGCCCTCCGCTGGGGCTGCCCGCTTCCTCGTAGAATGGCAGCGGATAGTCCCGCAGGTCGATCAGCTCGACGTCGATATCGTCTCGCTCTTTGGCAACGCCATGCACCCATTTGCCGACCGTCTCGCCGAACCGGTTCTCTCGGGTGCTGCTGATGATGATCTGGATATTCAGTTTGCTCCCCATAG
>CAZRNC010000232.1:0-5187 GCA_964601285.1 uncultured Thermomicrobiales bacterium
CTGCTGCCGGTGATGGCCATCAGCGAGGAGACGGCATCGAGGCTGGCGCGGAGCGTCGAAGTCTGGCCCTGGTAGACGAGTCGTTTGATCGCCCGGATCGCAAGCTGCGGACTGCTGGCAACCCGGCCGGCAAACTCGTAAGTGTAGTTCAACAGCTCATCCGCCGGCACCACCTGGTTGACAATCCCCAGCTCCAGCGCGGTGGCGGCATCGACGATATCACCGGTCCAGAGCAGCTCCAGCGCCTTGGCCGTGCCAACTAGACGCGGCAGGAAATAGGCTCCACCATCGCCGGGAACCAGGCCAAGCTTCACGTAGCTGCCGGAGAGCCGGGCGGTCTCCGAAGCGAACCGGATGTCGCACATCAGCGCCATATCCATACCGGCACCACTGGCGATGCCGTTAACCGCGGCAATGACTGGCTTGTCGATCTGCTCCAGCGTCAACGGAACCTGGTGGACATGCTTCCAGATGAAATCCTTCTGCTGCTCGGGGGTTTCATCGATCCGTTGGCGCATCTCGACGAGGTCGCCGCCGGCACAGAAACCACGCCCCGCCCCGGTGACGACGATCACATGGATCTCGTCGTTCTTCTTGCACTCATCCAGCGCTGCCACCCAGGAGTCGATCATCTCCAGGGTGAAGGCGTTCAGCTTGTCCGGTCGGTTCAGCGTCAGGGTCGCAATATGGTCCTGAACGTCAAATTGCAGTTGTTCGCTCATTCTTCAAACCTCGCTCGCTAGTTTCGACGGGCACATCTCCGCAGAGAGTGTAGCCCCAAAACACCCATCCGGCGCGACCGGTCGCTCCCGCACGATGAGGAGTGCCCGTCAACATGTATCGTGCTTTACAGCCGAGGTGTATCCTGCGATACATTGATCGATGGCATCCGGGTAGATACTGTGGCTACCGTAATGAAACGGTGGTGGCAATATGGTTGCCTCCATGAAATGACGTCGAGCGGCATCCCGGCCTCAATGGGGAGGTTGTGGGCCAGCTCTGTTCGATGAACGGTCAGGTACAACGATGAAACACCGCTCGCACCGTCTGATTGCGATCATGGTAACCGTGGTACTGCTGCTTGGCAGCATATCCACCACCGCCGCCGAAGCTCCGGCAAATGACGACTTTCTCAGGACATGGGAACGGACTGACCGCCCGGTGGCAGACCTGACCGTCAGCCGCACCTGGATGTGGGGACCGGAAGCGATCTCCCCGGCGCGGCTTGAGAAGTATGCCGAAGCACCTGATACCTACCGTGAAGTACAGTATTTCGACAAATCCCGCATGGAAATCAACGACCCTTCGGCCCCGAAGGATGTCTGGCATGTCACCAACGGCCTGCTGGTCGACGAGCTGATCCGTGGACGGATTCAGGTCGGCGACAGCGAGTGGACTCCGGCGACACCGGCGGAAATCCCGGTCGCCGGCGATGCTGATGACACCAGCGGCCCGACCTACGCCGCACTCGCTAACGTGCTCGATGCGACCCCGTTGGCCGTCGGCGCAGAAGTCACCTGGTCGATCAACAGCGACGGTGACGTTTCGCTGGATAGCCCGAAGACCGGCCATGGTGTGACAGCCGCCCACTACGATGCGCTGACCAACCACACCATCGCATCACCGTTCTGGGCGTTCATGAACTCCACCGGCACGGTCTGGGAGAATGGCGCAAACGTCAACGCCAGCCTGTTCCAGGACCCGTTCTATGCCACCGGCCGGCCGATTACCGAAGCCTACTGGGCGACAGTCAAGGTGGCAGGAACGCCGCAAGACGTCCTGTTGCAGTGCTTCGAGCGCCGCTGCCTGACCTACACTCCGCTCAACGCCGCCGGCTGGCAGGTTGAAGCCGGCAACGTTGGCCAGCACTACTACAACTGGCGCTATCCGGGCGTCGACTCCTTCATCTATCTCATCGCCGAAGGCGATGGTGGCGACTCCGGCCAGCTGGTCGGTTGCGGAGACAGCCTGATCCAGGTCACCCGCGAAGTCACCCCATATCCAAGCCCGATTGCCGCTGCGCTGAATACACTCTTCTCGATCAAGGAGCGCAACTACGGAGAATCGGGTCTGATCACGGCGCTCTACTCATCGAACCTGTCCGTGGACCAGGTCATCCACACGGCCAATTCGGTGTCCGTCTATATCTCTGGCGACATCAGTGTCGGTGGCATTTGTGACGAACCCCGCTTCGTCGAGCAGATTCGTCAGACGGTCATCGCGAACGCGCATGAAGAACAACACGTCTTTATCCACATCAACGATGTCAGCATCGACGATATCTTCACCCAGGGTGAAACCCAGCAGGCAACGATCTATGTTGTTTCACCCGACGACGAAGGCCCGGTCGGCTGCGGTGACACGCTCCAGCCGTGGCTCGTGACATTCAATGCCGGGGCAGAGCCGATCACCGGTGCACTGAATGCCCTGTTCGGCCTGGCCAATGACGACCTCGGAGAATCCGGGTTCGTCAATGCGCTCCACCAACCGGGACTGACCGCCGTGAGCGCCGAGGTTGAAGCCGGCCACGCAACGGTCGTCATCACCGGCACCTATGGCGTCGGTGGGATCTGTGACGAGCCTCGCTTCGTCGAGCAGTTGCGTCAGACGGTCCTTGGTTTCGACGCTGTCACCACGGCCACCATCACCGTCAACGGCACACCGCTCGACGATCTCTTCGTCGCCCAGGGATAAGGTTCCGCACGCACAAGAGAGGAGGCGCACCATCCGGTGCGCCCCCCTCTCTTACGTCATCCCGAGCGAAGTCGAGGGACCTCGGCCCTCGCAACCTGACCACATCCAGCACATCCGACTGTCGAGGTCCCTCGACTTCGCTCGGGATGACGGCTTTATGGGGCAGGGTATTGAAGGGCATATTTTTAAGTGGCTTGCCTGTTCAGGCCCTAGGGCTCCAGGCCCGTGTCCATCGGCCCACCACGAAGTGGACTGCCAATAACGGCACGCTGCTCGTTGTCGCGCACCCGTGGCTCGTAGTGGGAGAAGAACACCTTCCCGACGAGGTCACGCCGGCTGCGGACCCCGGTCTTGTCGAACACATTCTTGAGGTGCTGCTGCACGGTCTGGGTCGAGATGCTCAACTGCCCGGCAATCTCCAGTGTCGAACTGCCCTGCAAGACCAGCCGGGTGACGTCCTGCTCGCGTTCGGTCAAACCATAGGCCGCCATCAACAGGGACGAGATACGGGCAGGATGGGCAGGCTCAATGATGACAGCGACGCGACGCGCTCCACTGGAGACGAGCGTTGCGCCGTGGAGCACCATCCACCTGCCGGCACTCGAAAGCACGCGGGCAACGGCGATCTCACCCGGCATGTCGAGATTCTCACTGGTGCGCAGCGCCCGACCGGCCACGGCAAGCACCGATGGCGGCAGCTTTCCATGCGCTTCCCAACCACCATCAGGCAATTCGGCCAGCCACCGTTCAACGCCAGGGGTGATTGATTCAACGCTCCAGTCATCCCTGAGCACCACCAGACCCGGCGACTCCGGCCCTTCCGGGTCCGCCGCCTCCCCGACAAGCAGGCCGCGGCGGGCACCCTCGGCCAGGAATGGCGCGACAGTGCGCACGAACTGAATCTCGCCGGCGGTGAATTCAGGCTCCCCCGGCTCTCGATACAGCCCCAGCATCCCCCAGGCATCCCCTGTCCGTGTCCGCAAGGCAACGAGCAGCTCCTGATCGCCGCCCAAAGGTCGGACAAACTGGTTCCAGGCGGGGCTGCGGCTCGGATCGCCGCCGGTGGCTTCATGGACGGTGGAAAATCCCCGATCAGAGCGGGCAATGGTGCTGAACTTGTGGAAGTCGTCGGCATAGTATTCGTGGGCGAACCACTCCGCCGGAACCTCTACAAGCCCGGGCTGGTAGTGGCTGGTTACCAGCAGCGACGTCGGGTCGAGCGTGTACCAGCAGGGCACCATGTAGTGGGGCACGGTGCGAGCCATGACCTCGGACGACTCTTCCCAGAACGTCACCAGGTCAAGACCCCGCGCAGCCATCGCGGCAATGATATCCGTAGCCCGCTGCCATCGTTGTTCGCTCATCTCCGGAGTCTACATCTGCGCCGGCGTCGCGCGCTATACCACTTTTCTGGAATAGCTTATGTCGATACCAGGGCATACCATGCCGGTACACCAACTGCGGCAGAGAGGAGGAAATGCACACATGGAAGGAGGGAACAGCCCCCACGCGCGAACACCGGAGGAGCTGGAGCTGCTGTTCGAGGATACCTTGATGATCCGGGACAGGGCAGCGTTGATCGGACTGTTTGAAGATGGCGCGGTCTTCAGCGTTTGCAATGGACCACCTGCACGTGGTGGCCCGGAGATCGCAGGTCTGGCGCTCGCCACCTGGGATGGCAGCCGCTCCTACGTCACCAGTCCGGGACAGATCGTTCAGGGACGCGACGTTGCGCTGATTGTCGCCGGGCCGAACATTCACGTCATGCACCGCAGTAACACTGGCTGGCGGTACGCAATCGTTCTGCTGACTGCAACCGACGAAAGGAACGAGCAATGAACTCGACCAACACGATGAAACCGATCGCCGTAAGCGCAAATGAGGGTGAGGCCCGCTGGTGGCTCGGGGGACTGGCCGTCATCAAGACATCGGCAGCCGAAACCAATGGCCAGCTATCAATTATCGAAGTAACCTATCCACCTGAATTTCAAAGCCCGTTGCATGTACATTATCGCGAGGACGAGGCGTTCTGGATCCTTGATGGCAGCGCAACCTTCGAGGTTGGAGACCAGGTTATCGAAGCGCAGGCGGGCGACTATCTCTTTGGGCCACGCGACATCCCGCATCGCTTTACGGTTGGTCCTGCCGGCTGCCAGATGCTCTTCATCCTGACGCCGGGTGGCATGGAGAAGCTGGTCACCGAGATGAGTGTTCCGGCAGAGAGCCGCACCATTCCGCCGCCGTTTGACGAAGAGCCAGACTGGGAGCAGATGGCGGCAATCGCCTATGCCAACGGATGCGAGTTGCTCCCGTAGGTGTCCTGCACAAGACCCACGACTCGCCCGTCCAGTTGATGATCCGGCTTATATGATGATCGATCGGGATTTTGACGACATCCCCCAGGCTGTTTGTCTGTCATCCTGAGTGGTTCGACCAGCCTATCGTGTCATGATGTTTCGCAACCCTGTAAGGGCGCATCGCATGCGTCCGGCT
>CAZRNC010000233.1:0-5160 GCA_964601285.1 uncultured Thermomicrobiales bacterium
GTGATGGTGTCGGTTGTAACGCGGATCAGGCCGGCTTCGTCGTCCGGAGATAGCTCACTCCACTGCTCGTGCATCCAACCATGTGCAGCGACTTCGTTACCCCGGTCGACGATCTCTCGCGCCAGGTCGGGATACTTGAGGACATTCCAACCCTCGAGAAAGAATGTCCCTGGCACGCCTTTGGACTCCAGCAGGTCAAGAATCCGCTGTATGCCTCGCCGTACTGCGTACACGCCATCGGCGTTTGCCCCTCCAGCGTGTCCGTAGCGCAGCAGATCGTAGGACTCACCGAAGTTGTCGAAGGTGAGTGTGACGGCGCACTTGCTGCCATTGGGCCACTCGGGACGCTGCAGGATCATCTGGCGAATTCCTGTTCGATTCTGGCTATTGCGGTAAGGAGTTCATGACGGAACATCTCGTACTGGGCTGAAGTATTGCCGATTTGCCAGACAACACCGAGAGCGAGAGAGCTGAGGTCCGCGGACTCCCTGACGGGAGCGGCGATAGCCGTGACATCCTCACTGACGCTTTCGTCGACGCGGCCATCGACAAAAATGACCTGGTCCTGTTCCAGTTGCTCCAGCGCCACGGTGTAGTCTCTTGAGACTTCCGGGTTGCGGCGTAGGAACTCATCTCGATCGGGGTGGGTGATCAGCAGCGCCTGACCCGCGGCTCCTCGTCCAAGTTGCCATTTCCAACCTGGCCGGATGGCAAGACGGCGTGATTTGTCGCGTTCGATGCTCATGATGCCGATGGCGTGGTCGCCTTCTCGTTGTGCCAGATAGACCGTCGCATCGGTACTGCGTTGCAGGCGTTCCATGATTGGCAGCACCGTTGCCTCGAACCCGGTGTTCCGGGAGACAGCGTTGCCGATGCCGATGAGTTTCAAGGTCGGACGATAGGCTCGCGATCCTTGGTCCTGGCTGACATAGCCTGCTTCTTCAAGTGTTCGTAGCAGCCGGAACACCCGATTGCGGTGTTGACCAATCATTGTTGAAATCTCGGTTGCGTTTAGCGGGGATTGGGCGTTCGCAATGACTTCGAGCAAGTGGAGTGCATCGAACGCACTCTGTACCCGGTACTGCGCTGTGTTCAGATCTGGCTCCGTTGCCAATTGGGTTCCCATACGGACAATGCTCGTTTCAGTTATCAGGATTTGCTGCGGGACGTGCAGAGCACCTGGAGGAGGCACCATCCAGAATAGTAGAAACAACAGTTGCAGGTGTCAACAAATTCATCAGTAATTCATATTTCTCGGGATATGCGGTTTGCGTAATGATTTAGTCCGGGGGTTGCCTGCAATTCGAGTCTGCGAAGCGTTTACCACATGGTGGCGCGTCTGCCCCCGCAGGGGTCGGGGCGCATCGCATGCGTCCGCCGTTGGGCACCACCGATGTACAAGAATGAGAACGGTGTTTGTCTGTCATCCCGAGCGAAGTCGAGGGATCTCGAGCCACGAAACGTTCGAGGTGAAGGCAAGTCTCATGGACAGAGATTCCTCGACTACGCTCGGAATGACAATCTGAGCTGGTCCGCTCCGGCGAAGACACCGAACTGGTTGCACGCGGACGCATTGCCATGCGCCCCGACCCCTGCGGGTGACACCCCGCATCTCCGGTCTGGAGATGCGGGGTTGCCGGTGTGCCTAGCCGCGTGGATCGGTGGGCCAGTTGCCGTACCAGTCGAACGGTTTCTCGTCGAGGTTGACGACGACGTTCTTGACCTGGGTGTAGAGCTCCATCGCGTGCTTCGATAGCTCACGCCCGATGCCGGACTGCTTGTAGCCACCGAATGGTGCTTCCGGCGGGTTGACGGTTGGGTAGTTGATCGAGATGTTGCCGGCGCGGATGCGTGCTGCCAGACGGTGGGCGCGTTTGACGTCGTTCGTCCAGATCGTTGCGGCCAGTCCGTAGATGGTGTCGTTTGCCATACGCGCGACATCTTCATCATTCTTGAACGGGATGACTGCCAGGATCGGCCCGAAGACCTCTTCCTGGGCGATGGCCATGTCGTTGGAGACGTTGTTGAAGACCGTCGGCTCGACGAAGTTGCCGGATGCCAACGCTTCGTCGCTGACCTTACGGCCGCCATGGGCGAGGTCTGCACCGCCTTCTTTCGCCATCTGGACGTAGCTGAGGACGCGGTCGCACTGGTTCGGCGAGATGACTGGCCCCATCTGGGTGTTCCAGTCCAGCGGGTCACCGATACGAATCTTCGCGGTGCGGGCGACGAAGTCGCTCATAAACTGGTCCTGAATCGATTCGTGCAGGAAGAGCCGTGTGCGAGCGGTGCAGCGCTGGCCGGCGTTGGTGAAGACGGCGAAGAGTGATCCGTTGACCGCCTCGTCGATGTTGGCATCCGGGAAGACGATGTTCGGGCTCTTGCCGCCAAGCTCAAGCGAGACCTTCTTGATCGTGCCGGCGGATTTGCGGATGATATCCCGACCGGTTTCGGTTTCACCGGTGAATGCAATCTTGTCGACATCGGGATGCTCGCAGAGCGCCGGGCCAACCAGCGAACCGGGGCCTGTCAGGATATTGACGACGCCATCAGGGATGCCGGCTTCGAGGCAGACCTGCCCGAGGATGACGGCGGTGATCGGTGTGTTGCTGGCCGGCTTGAGGATGATCGTGTTGCCGGCGGCCAGTGCCGGGCCGAGCTTCCAGGCGGCCATGAGCATCGGGAAGTTCCAGGGGATGATCTGGGCGCAGACACCGACCGGTTCGCGCAGAGTGTAATCGAGCAGTGGAGCGTTCATCGGGATCGTTTCGCCCCACATCTGCCCGGTCAGGTTTGCGTAGTAATCGAAGCAGGCGGCGGAGTTCAGGATGTCCGCCCGTGATTCGACGATGATCTTGCCGCAGTTCATCGTCTCCAGCCGGGCAATCTCGTCGACCCGCTCTCGGAGAATCCGGGCAACGTAGCGCAGCCGGTTGGCACGTTCGACCGGAGTCATACCCGACCAGCGGCCATCGTCAAACGCTCGACGTGCTGCGGCGACAGACCGGTTGACGTCTTCGATGGAAGCGCTGGCGACCGTGCCGATGACCTGGTTGTTGGTTGGCGAGACGGTTTCGAAGGTTTTCCCCTCGGCTGCGTCGACTTCCTGGCCGTCGATAATGAGCCTGTACTTTTCTACAGCGACCTGTTGAGACATTCTCTGCTCCTTCTAGAAGACCTGTCGCCAGGGCTTGATGGTGTAGCTCTGGAAGACCCCCGCCTTGCTGAACGGGTCGTTGGCGATCAGTTCCTCGGCTGCTTCCTGGCTGTCTGCTTCATAAATGATCAGCGCACCGGAGTCATCCTCGAATGGGCCGGATGCAAACAGATTGCCCTGCTCCTTGAGGCTGGTCAGATACTCGCGGTGGACCGGCCGGACTTCGGCAATCTTTTCCGGATTGCCATATTCGATGACCGTCGCAAATTTCATGTGGCTCCTCTTCACCTGGTCACGGTTCATTGGGTGCAGTATAGCCCGGTTGCGGGCAAACTCCGTGTTATTGTCATCTCTCGGGAGTCTCTGTTGCCACACGAAAGGACAAACGTCCATGGCGCACAGCCTGAATGAGGGTTCACCGGATGTCATCATCGTTGGCGGTGGGATTGTAGGGAGTTTACTGGCATACGACCTGGCAGGTCTCGGAGTTTCTGTCACACTGCTTGAACGGCAGGAGATCGCGAAAGAGGCGAGCTGGGCATCGGCCGGCATTGTCTCGCCACCGGTTGAATCAATGGGCACCAGGGCAGAAATGGCCCGGCTTGCTTACGAGCGCTATCCGGCTCTGGTTGCCGACGTTGAATCTGCCACCGGCATCGATACCGGCTTCACTGTGACTGGCGAGGTGATGGCAGTTCTGGCAGAAGCTGTGCCGTTCTACCGCGAGATGCAACAGTGGCAAACAGACCGTGGCATTGAATCGGTCTGGCTCGAGGGCGATGCGTTGCGCGAGCATGAGCCTGCACTCCATGAACGCTTCGTTGCGGGACTGTTCACCCCGAAGAGTGCGAGCGTCAGACTGGATCGTTTGACGACGGCACTTGCTGGTGCCGCAGTACAACGTGGCGCGACGGTGCATGAAAACCTGCCGGTGACCGAGATCATCACCGAAGATGGCCGGGCTGCCGGTGTGCAGACTCCTGAAGGGACGATTCGCGGCGGGGCGGTGGTCGTGACCGCCGGTGCCTGGAGCGGCGGTCTTTTGGAGACGCTGGACATCCTGATTCCGACCCATCCGGTGCATGGCCAAATGCTTGCGATCGCTGATCCACCGGTTCCGATCCGGAGTGTGATTGCCGGCGGTGGAGGCTACATTGTGCCGCGTGCTGATGGCACGGTTGCTGTCGGCGCGACCGAATTGCCCGAGGTGGGCTACGACAAGCGTCCGACGCCGGCCGGGCTTGCCTGGCTGATTGACCTGATTGACTCGGTGGTTCCATCGTTGAACGGTGGGACGTTTCTGACAACCTGGGCCGGGTTGCGTCCTGGGTCGGGCGATGGTGAGCTGATCGTCGGACCGTTGCCACACATCCCGAACGTCTGGGTGGCCGCCGGTCACTTCCGCTCCGGTGCGCTTCTGGCTCCCGGGACGTCACGCTGGTTGGCCGACTCGATCGTCGCAGGTACGGCTGTTGACGAGCTTCGCCCGTTCAGCCCTGCACGGTTTCTGTAATGCGAAGCGCCGGAGCAGCCATTGCGGGGGAAGAGCGTTCAAACACCGAGTAGGCCCCCGTAGGGGTAGGGGCGCATTGCAATGCGTCCGCGTGCAACCGGTTCGGTGTCTTCGTCGGAGCGGACCAGCTTACATTGTCATTCCGGGCGTAGCCGAGGAATCTCTGTCCATGAGACTTGCCTTCACCTCGAACGTTTCGTGGCTCGAGATCCCTCGACTTCGCTCGGGATGACAAACAAACACCGTTCTCATTCTTGTACACCGGTGGTGACCAACGGCGGGCGCATTGCAATGCGCCCCTACGACTTCGAAGCAATTCCCGAAACGGTTACTCTGCAAATCGAATAGACAAAGAGAGAGACGACCCAACGGGTCGTCTCTACATAAACTGGCGGGGGGGGGTGGGGTTAGACCAACGGGCCGGCGGTGCGGATATCTTCGTCGACCTGGTCGGCGTACTGCTTGAAGTTCTCGTTGAACAGGCTGGCAA
>CAZRNC010000234.1:0-5156 GCA_964601285.1 uncultured Thermomicrobiales bacterium
CAACCAGCGCGACCCGCTTGCCGCTCAATTCCCGGAGCTTGACCGCAACGTTGCAAGCGACCGTTGAACGGCCAACTCCACCCTTGCAGCTCACAACCGAAACGATCGTCGCCTTGCCGCTCTGCTTTTCAGCTGATGCCGGCACTGCTGCCTGCACCGCCTGGGTTACCTGCACCTGTGGCAATCGGGACACCAACGAGTGAACGCTATGGACCGATGTCAGCAGCTCATCCAGGCTGAACGGCTTGACCAGAAACTCACGTGCTCCGGCAAGCATCGCCCGGCGAAGCGTATCCGGCTCATTCAGCACCGACATCATGATGACGCCAATATTCGGCTTCTGGGCCATGATTGCGGTGGTCGCCTCGATGCCATCCATATCCGGCATGTTGACGTCCATCAGGATCACATGGGGATTACGGGCGAGTGCCAGTTCAACCGCATCGATCCCTCTCGAGACCGATCCGACGATCTCGATGTCTGGCTCAAATCTCAGTAGTCGTTCGACATTGTCCCGGCTTTCCTGAACGTCGTCGACAATCGCAACGCGGATCTTTCCTGCCATGCCTATTCCGTCTCCGCTTCTGGCAGCCGCACCGTCTTCGGCACTGGCAGACCCAGTTCATCGACCATCGAGGTGTAGGTAATGCCGTTCGTCGTTGTGGTGTCCAGATCTTCGCTACCGCGAAGAACAACCTGATAGGAACCGTTCAACATCATGAACCGCAGGGCTTCTGCCTGGTCTGGCGTTACTTCCAGCACCAACATCCCGCCCGAGGTATTCCCTGTACCGTCCGGGTCCGTTGCAAGAACGGTTCGGATGACTCGCACGTTTTGCAGGATCACCTTGGTCACCGGATCACCAGCTTCAAGATCGCTGACCAGGAACCGTGATCCATCTTCACCCGGGTAGGGATAGGTCGGCCCCATGTCCATATCCGGCGAGGGCATCAGCAAACCTTCGAAGTCGAGGTCCGGCCACTGCACGCTGTCGATGACCATCGAGTCAGTTGCTTCAAACGGAACACTTGGATTCACCCGGGTCAGGTCAATCCGGGTCGAGAAGATGATATCCAGGCGGTCATCCTCACGGATCAATCCGCCAACCAGATTGAGAGGATCAACCGGCAGCGCATAGGCGCGCATGCCTTCCGGAATGCGTTGCGACAACCCTGCCGACTCCAGGCGCGCTCGCATCAACGCCTGTCCTTCGGTCAGATCGTCGGCATAAGCCATACCAATAACCTCGAGCTTGCTTGTCGCTGCACCCGCCGGCACACTGGAAACATTGACCTGTTCCTCGGTAATGTCTGCGTCAGTAATCCGCTCGTGCGCAGCAATCTCCCGTGCTGCAACAACGATCATCACGGTCTGTTCTGGCTCGTTGGAGCCTGAGCCGGACGTGGTATCGTCAGAATCGTCACCCGTGAGAGCGACGACCGCCAGCAGCACGGCGATAAGTGCCAGCGCAATTCCAAGGACGATGAACAACCGGCCGCTGCGTCGCATGCATTTCACTCCCACCGGACGGACACACCAGACACCTGGCCGCCGGAACCGATTCAGAACCGGGCATCAACTGCCCACAAAGACCAACAACTGGATGATATGTCCGGCCGGTATCAGCAACCATAGGATTTTGGTAACACATGGAACGCCATGGGGCCGCACAGGCATCAAACAAAACGAGCCATATTCCAGTGAACGTATCGGATTCCAGAACGACTCCAGGTGAAGCAATCGTTTCTGTTGCCCTTGCCGGCGACAGCAATGTCGACCTGTTCCTCAGCGACGGTCAGCACACCCGGACCGAACGACTTCCATTCGAACCCTGGCTCATCATTCCCAGGACTCTCTCCGGGTTAATCTCCAACGCCGCCAGACAACGAAGCCTCGCGGGCAATGGCTATTTCAACCTGTACGTTTCGTTCTCCGGATGGCGACATTGGCGAGAGGCGTGGCGTAGCCTACGCGAACACCACCGGGATCAGGTGCTTGGCTTTCCAAACCCCACCGACCAGTTTCTGATTGCATCTGGAATGACCCAGTTTGAAGGTCTTGAGTTCGATCAACTCCGGCGCGCCCAACTGGACATTGAAACCACCGGACTCGATCCGCATGCCCAGGATGCTGCCATCATCATGATCGGTGTCGCAATCAACGGCGAGCGCCCGGAAGTGTTCCGGGCCGATCAACTATCGCCAGCCGAGATGCTGGATGCACTTGCCATGTGGATCATGACTAACGACCCGGACGTCATTGAAGGACACAACATCTTCAACTTCGATATCCCCTACCTGGAAGCACAGGGCCGCAGGGTCGGCCGGCATTTGAATTGGGGACGCGACGGTTCTGCGTTGCGGCTGGCCGGCACGCGGCGTTTCAAAGCTGGTGCCCGAACCATCCCGTTCGAGGCATCGTTCGTCCGTGGCCGGCACATCGTTGACACCTATCAGCAGATCCAGCGCTATGACTACACCGGCATGCTGCAAAGCTACGGACTGAAGGAGTCGATTGCAGCGCTTGGGCTGGAACGCGAAGGTCGCACCCATGTCGCCGGGGACGACATCAGCCGGCTTTGGAGAGACGATCCCGAACGTCTTGTTGACTACGCCATCGATGACCTGCGAGACACCGATGTGCTCAGCCGGCTCTCGCTACCAACCGAGTTCTATCAGGCGCGTCTGCTCCCCTCGTCACTGCAGGATGTCGCCACCGGGGGCCCCGGCGAAAAGGTAAACGATCTGCTGGTCCGTGCCTACATCGCGCAACGTGAGAGCATCCCCGAGCCTGGACCATCACGCTCATACCCCGGCGGATACACCGAAATTCGCCGCGTTGGCCGATTTGCACCAGTGATCAAGTGCGATGTCGAGAGCCTGTATCCCGCGATTATGTTGACCGACCGAATTGCTCCGGAGTCCGACCGCCTCGGTGTCTTTCTGCCGATGCTGGAATCGTTGACCACCGAACGCCTGACCGCAAAGCATGAGGCGGCCAGAAGCAGTGGCTACGCGCGAGCGCGTTGGAACGGTGTACAGTCCAGCCTCAAGGTGTTGATCAACTCATTCTACGGTTACCTTGGCTACTCCCGCGGTTATTTCAATGACTTCGGCGCCGCCGAACGGGTCACCCTGCGCGGTCACGAGATCATCACACAGGTGACTGACGAACTCGAATCACTCGGCGCCCCTACGATTGAGATTGACACCGATGGTGTGTATTTCCAGCCGCCTCAAGGTGTCAGCACGATTGAGGACGAACTCGCGCTGGTCGAACAGGTCAGCGGAAATCTGCCAGCCGGCATCAACCTTGCCCACGACGGCCGCTGGCGTTCGATGCTTTCTCTCCGCCTGAAGAATTACGCCCTGCTTGACTATGACAACAACCTGCTGCTGAAAGGCAGCAGCCTCCGAAGCCGCCGCGACGAGCCGTTCCTGCGCGGGTTCATTGAAGCGACTGCTCGAAGCTTCCTGAATGACGATCACGATTCCGGCGCACGCAACATCTACTTGAGAGCGGCAGAAGCCATACTCGCCGGCGCACTTCCGCCAGTAGCGTTCGCCCGCACCGAAACGATTACCGATCAAACCTTTCGGAGCGCATCGACGCGAAGGTTGGCCGAAGCTGTTGGTAGCGAACGCATCGGTGAACGCATCGCCGTCTACCAGCGGGCAAATGGTGACATCGCCCGGCTCGAGCACTACCGCAATGACGAAGACCGGCAGTATCTGTTACGCCGGCTGCGCGCCGCTGCCGAACGCTTCCGGCCGCTCTACGACACCCCGGAGAAGTTTGACTATGACTTCCCGGCGGTCACTCCACACACCGACCTCGACGCGCTCCGAGCAGCAGAACGCGCCGACCAAATGCGTCTGTTCTAACGGCAAGCTGGAACTTTTCTCCGTTTCCAAATCCAGGGATTGACATTCCATTATTTCATGTTAGTATGCCTAACATGAATAACAAGCAGGCTCCAAGGCCGTACCGCATGACCGCCCGTGCTGAAGCGGCGGCGGCGACCGGAGAGCGCATTCTCGATGCGTGTATAGAACTATTCTGGGAACGCATCTCCGATCAGTTCACGCTCGAAGAGATCGCGACACGTTCCGGTGTGACCGTCCAGACCGTGCTGCGCAGGTTCGGAAGCAAGGAAGGAGTTTTTACCGCTGCCGTCGAGAAGGAGCAATCCAGAATCGCTGCACAACGAGGTGCTGTACAGGCCGGCGACCTGACCCGGATTGTTGTGGTGCTGATCGATCACTACGAAGAGATGGGTGACTTTGCCATTCGTCTCCTTGCAGAAGAGGGCCGCAACGCCGTTGTTGACCAGCTCATCGCTGAGGGCCGCAGGTTGCACTGGCAATGGAGCCAGACAGTCTTCGATCCGTTCCTTGCAAACCTGACTGGAGATGAGCGACACCGGCGGCTCGCTCAATTCGTGACGGTTTGCGACGTCTACACCTGGAAACTCCTGCACCACGATGCCGGATTGAGTCGTGCCGAGACTGAACTGGCATTGAGAGAATTGCTTGCGCCGTTGACAAAGGAGTAGATCCCATGGCTACGATCCTCGCCTATACCCCACCAGCCATTGGTCACCTGTTTCCGATGATGCCGCTATTGCTCGAATTGCAGAGCCGTGGTCACGCAGTTCACGTACGAACCCTTGCCAAACATGTGGAGCTGTTGCAGTCGATGGGACTCATCGCCGAGATGATCGATCCGCGCATCGAACAGATCGAAATCGACGATTACACCGGAAAGGGCATTGTTGAGAACCTGAGGCTCTCAAGCGCAACCTTCACCCGGCGCGGCGAACTGGACGGCCCCGACTTCCGCAAAGCCGTTGAAGCAACGCATCCTGATGTCGTCATTGTTGATCTATTGACCTGGGGCGCGTCAGCCGCTGCTGAAGCACTTGGCATCCCCTGCGTGGGCTTCGACGCGTTCGCTCCGGTGATCAATTCACGTGGAACTCCACCCTTTGGACCCGGACTCGCGCCAATGACCGGCAGACTCGGAGCAGCACGGGACGCAGTTGTGCGGCGAGTCGTCATGGGCATGATCGAGAAGACCCAACTGCCACCGGTGAATCGTCTACGCCAGCAGCACGGTCTTGGTCCCGTGTCATCGGTCGACGAACTCTTCCGCAA
>CAZRNC010000235.1:0-2406 GCA_964601285.1 uncultured Thermomicrobiales bacterium
GGCCGAAATCGTCGTCATTGGCCACCCACGGATAGTAGATGGCATTTGAGCCTGCGACGAACGAACGTGGGAGGTTATCAAAATCCCAGTCCATCGTCGGGCCGTCCGGTGAATCCTGCTGCGCCGCCACTGGAGCAACCAGGACGGAGAGCAAACTGACCAGGAGCGCGGCTACGCCAACCACGCCGAATCCTCGAGAATATCTCGACATGTGATCTCCCGACTTGTCTTGTTTATGGGAAATGAACGGTGTCAGACCCCAACTATTTCATGCTCCCCCGAGGCACCTACCGGGTCGAGCTATGACCATACTGATCGACCGGAAACCGGGCGTCAGTACGAATTCCGGGCGGGCAAATAGTTAGCGCAATGCTGACTGGTGCAGGAAATTTGCCTGCCTATAAGGGGAATAGGCAGTTTCCCGTTCGTCGAAATCGGGGTCGGCGATTAGTATCCCTTGACCTTGTCGATCACGCCTTCCAACGGTTCGTCGTTGCGGAAATGCTGGATGTTGGTGAAGACGCGCTCGATGATCCTTCCGATGCGGAACTGGCTGGCGCCGGCGATGTGCGGGGTGATGATGATCCGGTCGTAGGTCCAGAGCGGATTGTCAGCTGGCAATGGTTCTTCGGCGACGACATCCAAACCGGCACCGAAGAGGTGGCCGTTATCGATTGCTGCCATCAAGGCCGCCTCGTCGATGACGCCACCGCGAGTGACGTTGATGACATAGCCACCGGGCCGCATGGCAGCCAATACCGGCGCATCTACGAGGTTCAGCGTACCCGGGGCTTTCGGACAGCAGACAAACAGAATGTCCGAGCGTGAAGCCATCTCCATCAGCATCTCCGGTCCGCCTAATAGCTCGACACCGTCTGGAGCGTCGGTGACATCCGGATCGATGGCCAGGCAGGTGATGCCGAATGCCTTCGCCCGTTCTGCTGTTGATGTCCCGGTGCCGCCGAGACCGATCAGGCCGGCAGTCATACCGGTCAATTCCCGGTTGGCCCGTCGCATCACGCCGCGCTCTTCCCACTTGCGGATGTCACGGGCTGTGACAATCGAGCGGGTGAGGGCTAGTAACAGTGCCATGGCATGATCGGCCAGATGCGGCCCGACCAACCCCTTCTCGGTTGTCAGGACAACGTCACTCTCGATGAATTCTGGAAACAGGTAGGCGTCTGCGCCGGATGTGAGCGCCTGGACCCATCGAAGTTGGCCAGCGTGTTCGAACAGTTCCGGGTCAATCGATCCGATCAGGGCATCGCAATCGCGAATCTCGCGAAGTTGCGTCTCATGGTCTGCGGCAACGACGATTTCGTCGACACCGGCGGCCCGGATTCGGTCGATTTGTTCCGGCGTTATCACCGGCCAGATATGTTCGCGTGGGGTGATCATGATCTTCATTGCCGGTGAACTCCCTCTGATTGCTGTTGCTACTTGTACGATCATAGCGCCGTTTTGGTATCTGTGGATCAAGTACGGAAGTCATGGCGACGGGTGTCCGGAATCGCTGTAGGATGCAGGGAATGACTACTGATGGATAGGCAAAGATCGAGCATGCTGTGGATGAACAGATTGAACTGATCGACCAGACGAACATCAGTTTTGTCCGGGCCGGAACTGGACCGGCGCTGGTGCTTGTCCATGGTGGTGGTAGCGCTAGTTCCTGGCAGGTCTGGCAGCAGAACATTCCGGCACTCTCTCGCAAACATTCGGTCTTTGTGCCCGACCTTCCCGGATTTGGTTCGTCGGATGCTGCTCCGATTCCGATCTCTTCAGAAGATGACTATTACCGCTACTATCCGCGCTTCGTCAGTTCATTCCTGCGGAAAGTGGCGCCACATGGTGCGGTTTTGGTGGGGACGGCGAATGGTGGGGGTATCTGTCTTTCCGTTGCTGCCCGTTACCCGGAGCTGGTGCAGGCGTTGGTGCTGGTAGATGCTGCTGTGATCGGCAGACTCATCGAGACGGAAACCAGCCAGCTTCGCTGCCCAACGTTGATTATCTGGCAACAGGATGACCTGATCGTGCCGCCTGCGCATGCCAGGATTCTGGCGGGGCGGATTCCGGGCGCCGAGTTGCGGCTCTTCCCGGGCGATGAGTCGCGCGACGACTGGGCCGGCCACACTCCTCACCGGCTCTGGCCAGTGGAGTTCGAGGCGACCGTACTGGATTTCCTGGCACGGGTGGATGCCCAGCGCGGGGTCGCCTGCTAACGCGGAACCGGTGGCTCTGCACCTGGACGCAAGTCCGGAACCCGCCAGACCAGTACCATAATCAGCAGGAGAGCAATCCCGCATGCCACAGACGTTGCCAATGGCGCGCTGGAACGATCCGCCAGCCAGCCAATCGGCAGCTGCCCCACCGGGAGCAATCCCCAGGTGAACGAATTGATCGAGAGAA
>CAZRNC010000235.1:2416-5149 GCA_964601285.1 uncultured Thermomicrobiales bacterium
ACCCTGCCGCGGACCTCTTCTGGCGCCCGCGTTACCAGCACTGTCATATTCACGGCCAGGAACCCGGCGCTGGTCAGGCCGGTGAACAGCAGCACTACTGCCGCGGCCCAGAACCAAGGTGTCAGGGCGAAGATGATCACCGAGGCAGCAAAGGCGGCACAGGCAAACACCTGAAAGCCGGATGTCGCAGCGTAACGGCGACTGGCGGCGACACCTAGCGCGCCAATGACCGAGCCGGCGCCGGCACAAGCCATCAAGAATCCGAACCCGCTCGAACCCACTTCCAGCACGTCCCTGGCAAAGACCGGCATCAGGTTCAGATAGGGCATGATGAAGACAGTTGCGATCGTTGCCAGAACAATCATGCCGGTCAGCAAGCGATCCCGGGCGACATAAACCAATCCCTCGGTCACGCTGGCCAGCAATCCCGGCCGGGTACCGGTGTACGGAGCCGGCGGGATGGGCGGCAGCGAGAGGGTTGTGATCAGGGCGATCAATTGCAGCCCTGCTGCAACCGCGAACGTAGCCGGAGTGCCAACCAGTCCGATCAACAGTCCAGCCAGCGCCGGGCCGAGGACTCTGGTTGCATTCTGGCCGGCAGCGTTCAGTGCGACGGCGTTGCTGATGTCCTTGCGTTCCACGAGGTTGGGAATAATCGCCTGGCGGGTGGGGAATACGAATGACATCGAGCCACCATATGCCGCAGCCAACGCCAGAATCCAGAAACGGGTGGTCAGGTCGGCATAGATCATAAATGCGAAGATGGCAGCGACGATCAGCAACGCAACCTGGGCGGTGAGCAGGACGTTGCGTCTTGGGAAGCGGTCGATGATGACGCCGGAAGGCAGTGCCAGAATCAGCATCGGGATGCCGAAGAAGAAACCGGCCAATCCAACAAAGAGCGGTGAATCGGTCAGTTCAAGCGCCAGCCAGCCCAGCGCGACCTGATACATCCAGAACGCAGTGTTGGTGGCAAGCGTCCCGATCCAGAGTTTCCGGACGACCGGATAGGCCTTTACGGCATGGAACATTCCACCATCGGCTGATTCGCCGGCGATTGCTGGTGGAGTCGGCCCAACCTGGCGACCGTTGGACATTAGCTACGACGCAATCTGACATGGCAGCATGTAACCGGCGCCGGCATCTTGCCGGCACCGGTGTTGACCGTTGCAGGTGGGAACCGGTGGTTCCCTTGTTTGGGGATCACCTGTTGTTGCTAACTTCCCCGATGTTCAAACACATATCGTTGGCCAACGGTTGTACCTTCGATCACTTCCGGTGAAACCGCAACCAGCGTCCATCCTTCGCGCATGTAGCGATGGATTTCCTCATACTGTCCCATCACCATCTGGCCAAGCACTTCGCGTTCTACCATGACTCCTCGTTGTATCTGGTCGGCCGGCGGTTCCCGGTAGAGTCCGACCGGTGGATCGTTCAGTGCATTGATATGGCGAATCAACTCAACTTCGGTCTGGACCAGAACGCTTACAACCCGGTGTTGTGCACCTTGCAGCTTCTGGATTTCCTCAACCAGCCGTGGCCCGGACACCCGATGACGGGCAGTTGGCCCGACGTTTTCGAATCTGATGATCCGGTCGTTCTCGGAGCTGTCGATCAGGAACATGGATGTCAGAGCGATTGCTCTGCCACTCGGGTCCGAATCGTTGAACGCCCGGTAGGCTTTCGCAACGTCGCCATCGACATCGCTCAGGAGCGTAAATGGAAGATCGAGCCGCTCCCGAAGCTCTTTGTTGACCTCTGGAGTGTCATTGGCTGCTGCCACAAACTCCACGCCGAGGCCACGTATCTCCCAGTAGGACTGACGCAACTGCGTCAGGTACAGTCGTCAGGTGGGTCACCAATGTCCGCGATACAGGTGCAACACAACCGGGCCGCGCCGGGTGAGTCTGCGAAGGGTGGTGCCGTTGCCATCTTCGTTTTTCAGTTCGAAGAGTGGCGCGGGCTGCCCGAGCAGAGGCTCTCTCCCTGGCACTTCGGTTGGTCCCCCCAGGAACGCTCCGATACCAGTCAATTTGACCTCCGAACTTACTGCCGGCATTTGGACGGCCGGCAACCAGTCTTTGATTCGCCATCTGGCGAATCGCTGCCATCCACTATAACCGCTATTGCGGCAACTGGTTGTGTTCAACCTCCGGCTCCGGAAGGATTGGTTCGGCGGCGGGAGTGGCGCGGGCCAGCATTGCACGGGCTGCCACTTCACGATCCATAGCGTCAATCGCGAGATGCACGAGCCGGGCTGCCCCTTCAATCCCGGCGTCAACGACATGGTAGGGAAGGTCCTGGTCGCCGGCCAGCCAGGGGATGCGTTGCTGATCGTCGACACCGGCGATAGCGATTGATTGGTACCCCGCCCGGTGAGTGACCGGTGCAATCGAGTCGACCACCAGGCCCGACCGTTCCTCAGGCGGCGGTTTGCCACTATCCGGTTCAACCGAGTCGAAGATCCAGGCAAGGAGCGGTGCTGCAGGAGCAGTGCGGAATCCAGCCCCAACCGTTCGTGGAATTGCCGTCTTGCCACCACCGGGACTAGCCAGATGGACGAAATAGGTCGTATCCGGGTCGAAGGTATTACGAGTCAGAAAATCGGCCATTCCTCCGCCACGGCCGGAGGATGCCCCGACGCCAAGTAGCCAGACTTCCAACCACTTTGGGGGGTCTGTTGTGACGATTTTTGCGGTTTCGATCAATGCTGCAATGCCGGATGCGTTGCTG
>CAZRNC010000236.1:0-5132 GCA_964601285.1 uncultured Thermomicrobiales bacterium
ACGGCGCAGTTCTATCATGTCACTGTCGACAACCAGGAACCCTACAACGTCTACGGATCGCAGCAGGATAATTCCGCGATGCGCTTGCCGAGCATTGGCTTCAACGGCTCGATCAACTGGCGGGACTATCAGGTTCCGGGCGGTGGTGAGAGTGGCCATATTGCGGTCAAGCCGGTTGAGCCATACACCGTCTTCGGTGGGTCAGTTGGTAGTGGCCTTGGTCACGGACGGTTCCGCGCCTGGACGCCGGGCACTGACCAGACCCGCAACATCACCGTCTGGCCGGAGTTCTACGGGTTCTCGTCTCCTACCAAAATCCACAAGTACCGCTTCCAGTGGACCTTCCCGGTCGAGATCTCCCCGCACGATCCAGAGAAGCTCTACGCCACCTCGAACCATGTCCACGTCTCCTACGACGAGGGCGGCAGCTGGGATGTGATCAGCCCGGATCTCACCCGTAACGACCCGGCCCACCAGGAGCTTTCCGGTGGCCCGATCTCCTCGGAGAACGTCGGCGCGGAAGCCTACGGCACGATCTTCGCCTTCAAGGAGTCGCCGCACGAAAAGGGTGTGCTCTATTCCGGTTCGGATGACGGCCTGATCTACATCTCGAAGGATGATGGCAAGAACTGGGACGAGATCACCCCGCCGGAAGATGTCTTGCCGAATCCGGCCCTCAACCCGGCCCGGATCAGTACCTTTGACGTATCTCCCCACAAGCCGGGAACGCTCTACGTGGCGGCAAACCGCTACCAGCATGACGATCCGGCACCATACCTGCTGAAGACCGACGATTACGGCCAGACCTGGACCCGGATTACCAACGGCATCCCGGCCGACGACTACACCCGCGCACTCCGCGAGGATGTGACCGTGCCAGGCATTCTCTACGCCGGCACCGAAACCGGCATCTATGTCTCGCTGGATGATGGCGCGAACTGGACCCGGATGCAGGGTAACTTCCCGGTGGTTCCGGTCCATGACCTGGCCGTTAAGGGCACCGATCTGGTGGTTGCCAGCCATGGCCGCAGCTTCTGGATTCTGGACGACCTGACGCCAATCCACCAGCTCAAGGATGGCGTGGCCGCCGGCAGCAAGCTCTACAAGCCGCGCGATACCGTGCGCTACCGCTACAACGCCGGCTTCGGCCAGGATCCATCAGCGGATTACGTCGGCTACCGGGCGTCCGGCCCGGTGACGATTGATTCCCGGCTGGTCCGCAACGCAGCTGGTGATTATGAAACCCAGATTCTCAATGCCGGCGAGAACCCGGCGGATGGGGTCATCATCTACGTCGACCTGGCCGGCGATCCGGAAGGTGAAGTGAAGCTCACCATCAAGGACAGCGACGGAAACGCGGTGCGGATACTCTCGACCGCGGCCGAGAGCCAGTCCAGCAAGCTCAAACTGAAAGCCGGCAGCAACCGCGTTATCTGGAATATGAAGGGCGAGAGTCCGACTCCTCGCAATGCGGACGGCAAGCTCGGCATGCTGGCCCAGATGATGATGGCCGGCTCTGCTCCGAAGGTGCTCGCTGGCGAGTACACCGTCGAGCTGGAAGTTGGCGGCGAAACCCAGAGCCAGACGTTCTCGATCCTGTCAGACTCCCGGCTGCCGGTCTCGGCCGAAGACCTCAAGGCGCAATACGACCTCAAGGTCCAGTTGCGCGATGAGCTATCGAAGGCGCACGAGGCACTCAACACGCTGGAGAGCATCCGCGAGCAGGTCGATTCCTGGACGAAACGGGCCGATGACGAGGAGATCTCGGCGGCAGCCGAAGCGCTCCGGGAGAAGATCAGCGAGCGCGAAGACCAGCTCCGCATCTCCCCACGCACCCAGGCGAAGGGCGGCGAGAACGGTCTGCGCGAGAAGCTGGCTGTCCTCTCACTGGCGATCGACGAATCCGACCACGCCCCGACCGCTCAGGCACACGAGGTCTACGGCAACCTGGCGGAAGACCTGGTCTCGGTGAAGCACGCCGTCGACCAGCTCGTCAAGGACGACCTTGGCGCGTTTGTCGAGCAGTTGAAGGCCAAAGGAGTGCCGCTGATCAGCGCATAACGCTGAAGAGTTCGTCTCCGTAGGGGCGCATCGCATGCGTCCGCGTGCAACACCATGCGTGTGTCATCAGGAGCGACCATCTCAAATCGTCATCCCGAGCGAAGCCGAGGGACCTCGAGCCTCGAAGGTTGGCTTCACCTGGAGTGATCCAACCCACGAGGTCCTTCGATTTCGCTTGGGACGACGGCCCGATCCTCGGACTAGCTTCATCAGTCGCACAGCCTGGAATCAAGCTGGAGAGTGGTTGCGTGATACACTCGTGCGCTACGTTATTCGGGGATGAGGCATTGCATGACGACCGCGAAACCGGGCGAGTGGCAGCGGCTGGCCGAGCGCATCGCTCCGGGGAGCCAACTGATCAGCCACCGGGAACTGGCCGGCGGCGTGTCGGCGCAGACCAGCGCTATCGAGTTTGCCCATCCGGATGGTGAGATCGAGCGTCTGGTGGTCCGGATGCATGGCGAGGTCGACCGTGCCGCCAACCCGCAGATCGCCCGTGACGAGTTCCGCTTGCTGGAGCTGCTGAAACAGCAAGGACTGGCCGTTCCTGCCCCGCGCTTTCTCGATGACTCCTGCCAGATTTTCCCGCTGCCGCTGCTGGTGATCGAGTTGATCGATGGTAGTGAAGACGCGGCACCGGAACGTGATATCGAATTCACAGCACAAGCAGCGCGGCAACTGGCCAGGATTCACGCTATTGGCGATTCTCCACAACTCGCCTTCCTGCCCCGGCAGCGTCCGGTTGTGCCGGCACCTTCCCGCAAGCTGGATGCCAAACTGGGAGAGGAGCGCATCCGCACGGCGTTGGATGCCAACCTTCCAGCGCGCCAGATCAACGGCAATACGCTGCTGCATGGCGACTACTGGCCCGGCAACCTGCTCTGGAACGACGGGCAACTGGTCGCCGTGATCGACTGGGAAGACGCCCGGGTGGGGGATCCACTGGCAGACCTGGCCAACGCCCGGCTGGAGATCCACCTCGACCGCGGCCGCAAGGCAATGGAACGCTTCACCGCCGGCTACCTCGCGCTGACCGATCTTGATATCAGCAACCTTGCCTGGTGGGATCTCCTCGCCGCCCTGCACCCCTGCGGCCGGATGGCAGGCTGGGGGCTGGACAAACGCGAAACAACCCGCTTCGTCCGCCGCCACGCCCGGTTTGTCGACCGTGCCATCGAGCGGCTGCCGCGTTAGGACCCAAACCGCACTTCCGGGACGGCACGATCGGCCGGCGTTGCGTCCAGCGTGAATGAATCTGCCCTCTTGAAGCCGATCATGCCGGCGAAGAGCACTGCCGGGAAGACCTCGCGGGCGGTGTTGTATTCCATCACAGCATCGTTGTAGAACTGCCGGGCGAAGCCGATCCGGTTTTCGGTCGACGAGAGTTCTTCCTGCAATTGCAGCATGTTCTCGTTCGAGCGCAACTGGGGATAATTCTCAGCCACGGCGAACAGCGAACGCAGCGCCGAGGTGATCTGGTTTTCGGCGTCTGCCCGTTGGGCAACGTCGTCTCCGGCGACCATCGCCCGTGCGCGTGCGTTGGTGATTTCGGTCAGGAGTCCTCGCTCGTGTTCCATGAAGCCCTGCACCGCATTGACCAGATTCGGAATCAGATCCGTCCGCCGTTTGAGTTGAACATCAATCTGACTCCAGCCGTTGCTGACCTGGTTGCGCAGCCCGACCAGCCGGTTGTAGGTCATGATGATGAACAGCACCACCAGCAGGACCAGCGCTCCCAACGCGATCAGGACGATCAATGCTGCTTCCATACGGTCCTCCTTCTTCACCAGAGAATCAATTTACGTAGCGGCGCAATTCATTGCGCCGCAACAAGATTTCAAACCTTGTTGCAACACTCTTGCGAACTACTCATGGCGACAACCAGACAGCCAGGCCGTAGACCATAACCATGAGAATGCCGCAGAAGAGCACGCTCAATGCCATGAGCAACACCAGGACAACCACGGTCAATACCAACGCCAGCAGTGATAGCGGAATGACGATGGCCGCCAGCAATACACCCTTCATCCTTCCCGACCCGGCAACGCCGCCGGCCGACATATCAACGTCACCGATCGTGCCGCCCATCCGGCGCAGCGCCCGCAGACGGCGGTTGAGTGGAGGATGAAACCCGACCACCGAGCCGCTGTCACTGCCGCTGAACGATCCTTCCTGGGCCATATGCTCGGTGATGATCGCTGCCCGCGCCACCGAGCCGGCGGATTGCTCGCGTAGCATGGCCATCATCCGTGCGTTCATTGCTTCCGGCCCGACAACGAACATCGGCGCAGCCCAATGGCCTCCGGGAATCACCCCGCCACGGGCGATCAAGCCGACCAGCCCTTTGCCAATCGCGTCCGGATTGCGAGTGAGTTGCACAGCAGAGGCGTCCGCCAGATAGCGCCGGCGTCGCCAGAGCAGAGCAATCATCGGCTCCAGCAGGAACGGGATCACCAGCATCAGCGCGATCTGGGGCAGCATTGTGCCGAGGTAGTAGGGCAGCAGTAGGACGGCGACGATCGAGCGGACCGCATAGCCGGCAAGCCAGGCAACATACTTCCGCTGGTAGAAGATGATCAGCAGCGAAATGCCGGCCAGAAACGCCACACCCAGCCAGAAGAACGCCATCGGCAGGTTTCCGATCGCTGTCAGCAGGAACCCGCCGATGACCAGGATCGGGATGAACATCAGCAGCTGGACCCGTGGCCCTCGCCGTTGCCCGGGATCGCCGGAGCTGTCGGTGAGGGTATTCATGTCGTCGTCTTCGTTTTCCCAGAAACTGCGAGAGAGCATCCCCGAGACCGCCTGCGCCTCACTGGCGCGGCGTTCGGGAGTATGCCGGCCGAAAACGTAGCGGATAATTCGCCAGAGCATCCGCCGGGCCGCCCGGCTGATCGGCACTTTCAGCAGCACGCCTGCCAGTCCGAACGTTTCGAAGACGGCCAGAATCGACCGCGCTCCACGGAGGTCGCCGTTGCCGATGGAAGCGACAAGGTTCGCCAGCACTCCCTGGGTCGCGTCGCGGTCGAGATCGTCGAGCAGCGCACGGGAGACGACCAGCGTGGCATCGC
>CAZRNC010000237.1:0-5087 GCA_964601285.1 uncultured Thermomicrobiales bacterium
CTGGCAGGCTCTCCTTGATTGGTCACTGTCGCCATGTCGATGGTGACAGATAGTCAACGATAGTCAGAGGATACTACGCCAGCCAGAATAGAACAAATGTTCGTTCATGTCAAGCGAACCGGACAGCGGAGCGCGCCTTAGCCTTGGCCGCCTCAATCTCACGATTCTTCGGCGCGGCGGTGGTTTCCAGTTGCTCTAGCAATCGCGCAGAAATCGCAGCGATCTCGTCGATGGCCAGGTTGAACGCATCCTCATTCACCCGGGATGGTTTGTTGAAACCACTGATCTTGCGGACGTACTGCACGGCAGCCGCCCGGATCTCGTCGTCAGTTGCAGGCGGGTCGTAGTTGTATAGCGTTCTGATGTTTCGGCACATGGGTCAATCCTTCTTCTCATCGGCAAACGACAGTCCGCGTGCTTCGAGTTCCGCCTTGAGCATAACGAGCGCTTTCGGCCCCATACCGTGCAGCTTCAGAATCTCCTTTTCGGAGACGTTCGCCAGTTCTTCCAGCCGGGTATAGCCGGCCGCCAGCAAGGCGTCTGTCGCCGGGCGCGAGGTCTTGGGGAAGTTGTGTTCGGGTGTGGAATCGGTCATAAGCAAACCCCTTTTGGTATCGTCGAGCGTTGACTGCTAGTCGCGTTTCCGAATGGCCATCTCTCGCATACAATGGCTTTCCCGACCTGGTTCAAAACAGGAGTGAAACAGCCTGTTCGCCGGCAGCGCGCAAGCGCACTCGATTAGGATCGCCCTTGCCAACCACCAGCAACCCTTGAATGAACACCACCAGAAAACTGGCAAGCGCCTGTGGATCGCGGTCGGCTGGCAGTTCACCCTGGTCTCTGGCACGGGTCAGGGCCGAAGCAAGCGCCACTTCCAACTGAGTCCAGGTCTCCCGGATTCGCGAGGCAACTTCGGGATCGTTGGAGGCCAGTTCGGCAGCCGAATTGACGACCAGACAACCTGGCAGGTCCGGATCCAACCCGCGTCGGACGAAACCGTCAATCACCCGTTCAAGCGTCGGTTTTACCGGCCCCGGCCGGGCGAGGGCAGTGCCGATCAGCGTCACCCGATCCTGGATATAGAGATCCAGAGCATCGAGAAAGAGCTGACGCTTCGAACCGAATGCGCCATACAGGCTGGCCCGGCCGATGCCGAGATGCATAACCAGGTCATCGAGCGACGTCGCCTGATAGCCCTGTTTCCAGAACAGCTCCATCGCCTGACGTAGGACAACATCCTGATCGAACTCCCGTGGCCTGGCCATGTGCGCTCCCATGCAGTTGCAGGCATCATTTTAGCGATTCTGGACTACGCGTTCAAGAACAAGCACCGCCGGACACGGTAGAGACGACCCGGCGGGTCGTCTCTACGGGAGTAAAGGGTCCGTGCTAATCCGCAGCTACTGCCTGGCCGGCGAGCATACCGAGCGCGTCCATATGGTCGCGGACGGCGGCAATTTCTTCGGCATTGAATCCCGGAATCGGGCGGGTCATTGTGGAACCGCAAAGCCCACGGGCGGCCAGTGTGGCTTTGACTCCAGCCGGGAAGACTCCACCTCGATAGGTGGTCAGCATCGGGATCAGTTGCTGTTGGGCAGCGAACGCGGCTGCATGATCTCCCGCCTTGTGGGCATCGTAGATCGCACGCTCAACATCCGGTGCAGCGTTGACGCCGGCACCGATGATGCCGTGGCCACCGACCGTCAGCGATGAATAGAAGATGCTATCTCCGCCGGTGAAGGCGCTGAAGTCGTCGACCTCATTGGCAATCCGGGCTACTTCGGTGAAGTAGGCAAGATTGCCATCGCTATCCTTGAGTCCGACGATGTTCGGATGACCAGCCAGCACTTCAACTGCCTCGACAGCGATCGCAACCTTGGTCATCCGCGGGATGTGATAGAGGAAAATCGGCAGCGGGCTGGCGTCAGCAAGCGCGACATAATAAGCAATGACGGCCTGCACCGACAGCGGGTAGTAGAAGGGGGGCGGTGTCAGAGCGGCCTCTGCACCAACCTCGGCACCCATCTCCAGATCTGCCAGCACTTCCGAAAACACGGTCCCGTTTGCGCCGGACATGGTCTTCACCCGGCCAGCTGCTGCCTCGACGATCGTTTCCATATACTGCCGGCGCTGGGCCTTGGTCAACCCGGCGCACTCGCCGGTGGAACCAAGTGCCGAAATGCCGTGGATGCCATTATCAATCAGGAAGTTCACGACGCGATGGGTACCCTCCGCATCGATTTCGCCAGCCTCGGTCAACGGCGTCACGATCGCCGGATAGACCCCGTGAAAACGCGCCATTCTGGATTCCTTCCCTGTAATTCTCAGTTCGACCTTGTTGGCGTCATGGTAGCAGAGTTTCGCCGTGACGCTGCTCGAGCTTCCAACGGCCGAGATGCATCAGGAGCACGTCCCAGGGCGGGTCGTTCTCCGGATGCCACTCAAACCGGGCGCGCTCGAAATATTGGACGGTCACACCATCTTCTTCCATCTCTTCCGAAATCGGGAAGCCCAAAATCGGCAGTGCGCCGTGGTTCGCCCAGTGGTCCCGGAATCCGTGGCAGAGGTTGTGGCCGGTCTCCGGATAGTAGTCGCAGCCATCCTGGTCGGATTCCGGCGCAGGTTGGAAGGGCGGGCTATCGCGTAGTCCTGCTGCTTCGGAATACTCAACGCCAAGCAACCCCAACAAGATGTCATAGCGTTCCGGCCAGGAACCGGGGCGATACTCGAAGCGGGCGCGCTCGAAGTACTGGACGACAGCACCTTCTTCTTCAAGCTCTTCAGTAATCGGGAAGCCGAACGTCGGCAGTCCACCGAAACGGTTCCAGTAGAGCAGGAAATTGTCGCGCACCTCAATCCCGGTCTCCGGGAAATAGCGTTCCTGTGGACCAATGACGCCTCGCGCAAGCTCATCGACGGTAGCAAAGCCGTAACCAGCCTCGCGCAGCAAGCGGATCATTTCAGACAGGGCAGGACCATCCTGTGAGCTTGCTCCAACGTGCAGCAGAATATTGCCGCCCGGCGTCGCGCCATCCAGCACCCGTTGATTGATCTGGTTCGCGGTCAGCCCATTCCAGCCCAGGCTATCGACCGTCCACATCACGTTGACGGTGTAGCCAATAGCGGCAATGTCCCGGAGAACGCTGTCGTCATAGTCACCATAAGGCGGACGGAAGTAGGGACGCAACTCGACGCCGGCGATATCTCGAACAACATTCTCGGTGCGGATCAACTCATCCTGCCGCTCGGCGGCGGTCAACAGCGGATTGGCGGCCGAAGTGCCGGTGAACGAGCGATGCGACCACGTGTGGTTCATCATCTCGTGACCCTCGTCGACGATCCGCTGGATGAGGTCTGGATTCTGCTCTGCCCAGGCGCCGGTCATCCCGAAGGTCGCCCGGACACCCTCTTGCGCCAGGATATCGAGGATCATCGGGCCGTGGCCACGGTCAGATCCGGCGTCGAATGTAAGGGCGATAACCCGTTCGTCAGTATCAAAGTTGCGGATCGTGATCGCCTGTTCCTGGGCCATTGCCGGCGCTGCCAACGTCAGCACCATCACGGATAACAGCAGAGATACTCCAGCCAGACGGTAGAACAAGCGATGAATCCTTTCATTCCCGGCAGCTCGACGTCTCTCAATTATGGCCCGCCACGCCGGATCAGGTGGACGGTTGGTCTCGTCGTGAGGGCAATAGCGCGATGAAAGGCAGCATCAGCAGCGGAGTTGCAGCGATCCACATGAAGGCCGTTTCGATGCCGATCCGATCAGCAATTGCACCAAAGGCAAACGCGGTCAGGCTCATCGAAACAAAGTTCAGCGCCAACAGACCGCCGGCCATCGACCCACGCGCCTCGGGCATCATCTCCTGAGCAACGGCCAGAATAATCGGCCGGCTTGATGTCAGGGCAAAGCTCGCCGGAATCAGCGCCAGCAACGGCAGCAAGCTGCCGTTCTCAAACCAGAGATAGGCATACAATCCCGGCACGGCAACGACTGATGCCAGTGCCAGCGTCTCACGCCGGCCAATCCGGTCAGAAAGAACTCCACCGGCCAGCATCCCGAAGACACCAGCTGCAAAGAGTGTTGACAACGACAACCCGGCAAAGAAGTTGCTCCAGCCCTTGTCGACCAGCATCTTCACCAGAAAGTAGTGAAACGGTCCGGTGGCAACCGCATTGAACAACGCAGTGCCAGTTAACCCGGCAATCCATTTGCGGCGGGCACGCAACAACGGCCGCAGTGCAACCGGTGGGCTGTCTCTCCGCGCCTGATCGCTGTCACTGGTATCAAGCGTGAAGTAGAGATAGATCGACGCAGCTACGCCAAAGACCATAACAATGGCTGAACCTTCGAGCGTAAACCAGGCGATAGCGGCAGTGATAATCATCGGGGCCAGCGTGCGCGAGAACTCGGCTCCAGCCATGAAGTACGACATCGCCCTGCCGACTTTTGGCCCGGCATACTCGCCCATCAGCGCAACGGCTGGAGCGTGGAAAGCGCCGGACGAAAGCCCGGAAACCAGCAAGAGCAGCAACACCAGACTGATATGCGGAGCAAGTCCGATCATCGAGACCGAAACGGCTGTAACACCGGGGCCAAGCACAACAAACCAGCGCCGGCTGGTGCGATCGGCCATGTAGCCGATGAACGGCTGAAAGATGCCCGGCACCTGCTGAGCAGGAATCATCAGACTGACGACCGTCAACGAGAGGCCGAGCTTGTCCTGTACCGCCGGCAGCAGCGGGCCGAGGAATCCGCCATAGAGATCGTGGGCGGCGTGTGCGCCAGCCAGCCGGGCTGTTCCGGCGCGGTTGAACTCCGGTTCGTCCGTGGAGAGTTCCGGGGCAGGATCACTCATCGGCTCAAGCCGCATCCGGTTGCGGCAGCGGTTCGCCATGGCCTGGCAGCATCGCGATCAGCGGAACGGCCAGCAGCGCAGTCCCCGGCAACAGCCAGAAACTGGCGCTCAAACCAATGGCATCCGACAGCGCACCGAACGCGATCGCAATCAGACTCATCGAAACGAAACCGAATGCCAGCATCACCCCGGCCATCGGGCCACGAGCTTCCGGCATCACCTCCT
>CAZRNC010000238.1:0-5058 GCA_964601285.1 uncultured Thermomicrobiales bacterium
GTGCCATTCTGGCGGTTTGATGCCGATGCCTCGTCGGTCTGGGAAGGGGAAGTCTCCCAAACCCATAGCCGGCCCGTACAGCGAACGCGGACGAACTCCCAGGGCCGGCAGGAGACGTATACGGCACAGGAGTCCTACCAGACCTGGCACCCACGTAGCGGAACGCACCAGGGCCGGCACCGGACGTTCGTCGTCGCGTCGACCGGTCTGGGCCAGAAGGAGAGCGACCGGTTGATGCCCTTCCCGGAAGAGGCGATGATGACCTATTCCGCCGATCTGCTGGTGGGTTTTTCGGCTGAAGATCCGGGTATTGATGAGGCAGGAGCCTGGTCGACCGGCGAGCAGCGGATCAAGGAGATGGAACGGGCGGCCTGCGCCAGAGAGGTTGAACGTCTGACCCGTGCCGACACGACGCTGAGCAACATCCGCTCGGCGGTTTGTTACCTGCCGGTCTGGATTTACACCTACACCTACCAGCAGGAGCAGTACCGGGTGCTGGTCAATGGCTACACCGGCGGCGTCATCGGCGACCGCCCGGTCAGCCGTGGCCGTGTCGGCGTTGCTGTTGGCATAGGTCTGCTGTTGCTGATCCTTTGTGTTGTGATTGTGGTGGTGACGCGATGACGGTGGGGAGGAGCTCGCGATGATGGCAGGGGAGGCTCGGGATGGGAAGCTGAGAGTGTCTACATTGACAGAACACCGTCCCACCGGATACCATCAAGCGCAAATCGAATAGTGACACGATGTCGATCGGAACGAGTAGTTCCCGAAGCGGGTTGCAGAGAGCCGGCAGGATGCTGAAACGCCGGTAGCAGCGCAGGGGATGAATGGATCCGGGAGTTGCGCTCCGAACGGGTAACACCAAGTAGGCAGCGCCGGGGACTCCTCCGTTACATGGGAGCGGGATATCGGATGGCGACCACGCCGTCCCGTATTCGCAGAGTGGGCCGTTTCTTCAACGGTCAACATGGGTGGCACCGCGGATGTGTCTTGTACGCCTCCGTCCCTGTTTTTGGGACGCGAGGTTTTTTTGTTTGCATTCGCACAGGGAGCAATTCAGCTATGGCAGTAGCACGAGATCGCAGGGAGCGCACTCCGGCCGGGTTGTACCGGGCGCGTTGGCGCAGCCTGACTTCCTGAACCACCCGGAGTTAACCAACTGTTGAAACGGATTGAACACAATGACCACAGCAACCACCGCCCGCAGGACCAGGCCACGTTATTCGCTTACCGTCGAGGAAGTTGATGCTTTCCGCGGCCAGGGCAACATGGTGCCGATCTATCGCGAGATCATGGCTGACATGGAAACCCCGGTCAGTGCCTATCTCAAGATTGCCGACGGCCCGTATTCGTTCCTGCTTGAGAGCGTCGAAGGGGGAGAGCGGCTGGCCCGCTACTCGTTCATCGGCACGGATCCCTATCTGACCGTCCGGTTGGAAGAGGGTGTTGCCTTCGCCAACCATGCCGGCTACAAGCAGGAGATCCCGTACGACGACCCGCTGGTTGCGCTTCAGACATTCCTGGCACCCTACAAGCCGGTCGATATTCCGGATCTGCCGCTGTTCCTTGGTGGAGCCGTTGGCTACCTCTCGTACGAGGCGGTCCGCTACTTCGAGAATATCCCGGCCGCGAAGAACAACCCGAACAACGACCCGGATGGTGTCTACATGTTCGTCGATACGATGATCGTGTTCGATCACCTGCAGCGGCGCGTGAAGGTCGTCGCCCACGTCCACCTCGACGACACGACGTCGACCCAGCGAGCATACGACCAGGCGGTTACCAGGATCGAGGAGCTGGCAGAGCGGCTGATATCCGGCCGGCCGAGCATTCCGGTGACCGACATTGAGTTCCATGCTTCTTCGGTTCAAGAACGCGCAGTTCACAACATCAGTCGTGACTATTACGACGAGATGATCGGTCACGCCAAAGAGGACATCAGCGCCGGCGACATCTTTCAGGTTGTGCTCTCCCAGCGAGTCGAGGTTGACACCGCTGCCCATCCGTTCACGCTCTACCGGGCGCTGCGGACGGTGAATCCGTCGCCGTTCATGTTCTACCTGCAGGTAGGCGACGAGCAGATCGTCGGTGCCTCGCCAGAAGCCCTGATCCGGCTGGACCACCGCACCCTGACAACTCACCCGATCGCCGGAACCAGGCCGCGTGGGGCAACCGAAGAAGAGGATGTTGCGCTTGAAGCGGACCTGCTTGGTGACGAGAAAGAACGTGCCGAGCATGTCATGCTGGTCGATCTTGCCCGCAACGATATCGGCCGGGTTGCCAAACCAGGCACGGTGAAGGTCCCGGTGCTATTGCGGACGGACCGCTTTTCCCACGTTATCCATCTGGTGAGCCACGTTACCGGCGAGTTGCGGGACGACCTCAGCGCGGTTGATGCGTTGCGCGCCTGCTTCCCGGCCGGCACGGTCAGCGGAGCGCCGAAGATCCGGGCGATGCAGATCATTTCCGAACTGGAGCCGGACCGGCGGGGATTCTATTCCGGTTGCGTTGGCTACGTCGCCTACAGCGGCAATATGGACATGGCGCTCTCGTTGCGGACAGTAGCTGTCCGGAACGGGCGTGTTTACATGCAGGCCGGTGGCGGTATCGTCCACGACTCAACTGCTGACTATGAGTACCAGGAGACGCTCAACAAAATGGGCGCCGCCATGAAGGCGATCGAACTGGCCGAAGAGATTGAGCGCGATGAGCGGGCCGCCCATTTCGCCGCCGGAAACGAGGTTTCTGCATGATTCTGCTGATTGATAACTACGATTCGTTTACCTACAACCTCTACCAGTATCTCTGTGAACTTGGTGCGGATGTCGTCGTCCGGCGTAACGACAAGATCACGATTGACGAGATTCGCGCGATGGCACCGGAGCGGATTGTCATCTCGCCCGGCCCCTGCACTCCGGCCGAGGCTGGTGTGTCAGTCGATCTCGTCAAGGAGCTGGGGAGCGAGATTCCGATCCTTGGTGTCTGCCTTGGCCACCAGTCGATTGGCGCTGCCTATGGCGGCAAGGTCGTCCGAGCCGGCAACATTATGCACGGCAAGACGAGCAGAATCACGCACGCCGGCCGGGGAATCCTGGCCGGTTTACCGAATCCGTTTACTGCGACGCGCTACCACTCATTGATCGTCCAGGAAGAGAGCCTGCCGGCTGAGCTGGAAGTGACGGCGCGATCCGAGGACGGGACGATCATGGCATTTCGGCATCGCGAGCACGAAGTCTACGGCGTTCAGTTTCATCCCGAATCAATCCTGACCGAGGGCGGTCACCGGTTGCTGGCCAACTTCATCGGTGCAGCGGCGCCGGTGGGTGCGGTCCGCGGCTACTAGAGGGGCAGAGGTCCATGCTGCGAGCATCTATACAAGCCGTTGTCGATGGCCAGACGCTGAGTCGCGACGAAGCCCGGCAGGCTATGGACATCATCATGAATGGTGAGGCATCTCCGCCGCAAATCGGTGCGTTCCTGACGGCCATGCGGGTGCGAGGGGAGACCGACGAGGAACTGGCAGGGTTTGCCGAGGGCATGCGCTCCAAGGCGATCAAGGTTCCAGTGAATAGCGGCACCTTGATTGTCGATACCTGTGGCACCGGTGGAGATGTCAGCGATTCGTTCAACATCTCGACGACGGCAGCGTTTGTCGTCGCCGGGGCGGGCGTGAGCGTCGCCAAACACGGGAACCGGGCGATGACCAGTCGCTGTGGTTCGGCCGACGTGCTGGAAGGGCTAGGCGTACGCATTGAACTGGCTCCGGACGACGTTGCCGAGTGCATCGAGCGGGTCGGGATCGGTTTCATGTATGCGCCGGCGTTCCATCCGGCCATGCGTTTTGCTGGCCCGGTTCGCCGGGAGATCGGCATCCGCACCATGTTCAACCTGCTCGGTCCGCTGGCGAATCCTGCAGGTGCGCTGCACCAGGTGATCGGCGTGCCAGACGACGAGACTGCCCTGCGAATGGCCCGGGTGATGGGTTTGCTCGGGTCGAAGCATGTGCTGGTAGTGCATGCACATGAGGGACTCGACGAAATCGGTGTTGCCGGCCCGACGACCGTTGCCGAGATGGAGATGCGCGAGAGCGCCTGGGTAACCAGGTATGAAGTCGAACCGACACGTTACGGGCTGAACCAGCATCCGCCGGCTGCGATCAAGGGCGGAAGCGTCGTCGATAACGTTCGCATTGCCGAAGCTGTGCTTGCGGGCGAACCGGGGGCGACCCGGGACATTACCTTGATGAACGCGGCGGCAGCGCTCTATTCCGGCAATGCAGCCAACTCAATTGAAGAAGGTGTCGCGCTTGCCGCTGCGGCGATCGACAGCGGCGCGGCGTTGGCCAAGGCCCGGGAGCTTGCCGAACTAACCAGCAGGATGGGCGCCAACCGGGAAGTGGGAGTTTCATGACCGCCAGGCAGAAAATTGGAACCTATCTCGACACGATCCTGGAGAACACCGTCGTTGAAGTCCAGCAGCGACGACGACTGATTCCAGAAGCGGATATCCGTTATGTTGCCCGTGAGCGCACAGGTGGTGTCTCTCTTGTGGAATCGCTCCGCAAACCGGGGGTTGGCGTTATCTCCGAGATCAAACGGGCCTCACCCTCGAAGGGTGAGATCGCGCCGGGCGTAGACGCGGTCGACGTTGCTGCCGACTATCTGGCCGGCGGATGTTCGGCCATCTCGGTGCTGACCGATACGAAGTTCTTCGGTGGATCGCTCGACGATCTGCACCAGGTCTCGCGACTTGCCCATGCCGATGCACTCCCGCGGCCAGTGCTGCGCAAGGACTTTGTTGTCGATAAATACCAGATCTATGAAGCACGGGCTGCCGGGGCTGACGCGATCCTGCTGATCGTTGCTGCCCTTAGCGATGCCGAGCTGAAAGAGTTGTACCGCTGTGCGCGGAACTATGGGATTGATGTCCTCGTGGAAGTGCACGACGAAGAGGAGCTTCGCCGGGCGCTACGGATCAATCCGGAGATCGTTGGGATCAACAACCGCGACCTGCGAACGTTTCAGGTTGATCTTGGCGTCACCGAGCGGCTGGCACCGA
>CAZRNC010000239.1:0-5046 GCA_964601285.1 uncultured Thermomicrobiales bacterium
CGAGCGCAAGCAGTTCCTGCAACGCATCATCTTGCGGTTCGGCGTTGAAGTCACCAATGATGATGCCCGGCGAGCGGCCCTCCTGAAAGCTGATCAACTCCTGGACCTGCTCCATCCGGGCTTCACCTGCTCCCCGAGGATCATCGAGATGGGTGCCAAACACCCAGAACGATGCGCCGTTGACCGTCAGTTCGACACCCACAACCGAACGCTTGAGGTTCTGGGTCGAGGCAAACTTACGGGTATCCGACTGGTCGAGCGGCACCTTGCTGAAAATAGCGTTGCCCCAGAGATCGTCGCCCGATGCCGGTCCCCAGACAAACGGCATCCCAAGTTCCCGGCTCAACCAGACCAGATGGTCACTCGATGCCGTCACCAGCCAGTCACGGCTCACTTCGTTCAGCACCAGAATATCCGGCTGCTCGGCGGCGATCACCTCAGCCGTTCGACGCAGGTCCCAGGTGCGGTCTTTCGCGAACCCTGCCTGGATGTTGTAGACCATCACCGTCAGCTCCGCGCCCTCCGCCGGCGCCGCCTCTGGCTCAATTGCACTGATCTCGGACATTACCGGAAGGATAAACACCAGCAGCACACCGATTCGCGAGACCAGTCCGAATCCGGTTGATGCCGGCGGCGAGACGATAGTCGGCAGTCGCTTGGACCAGAGTGCAAGCGGAATCATCAGCACCCAGGTAATCGCGAGGATGATTCCCAGTCCGGTGAAGGTGTAATACGCAAAGATCAGCCCGACCAGTAGCACCAGTCCTGCCGTAAAGAACGTCACCGGGTACGCAGGCGTGCGTAATTCCACCGGCCGGCCGAGAAGAATGGCCGCCGTCAGGATGAACCCGGACGCAACCATAAACACGATCCAGAGACTGCTGGGCGGATCGCCACGCCAGGTCATCCAGAGACCGGCTGCACCGGTAACCGATGCACCGGCAATCACCCAGAGATCCAGTGGCCGGTGGTCGCCAGTAGAAAACATCGTGGCAATGGCCATGATGAATAACCCAAGGGCGATTCCGGCAAGCATCGCGACCCAGACGACCGAACGGTCTCCTTCGCCGTTGGCATGGCCCAGCGCGAGGTTCCCGGTTGCGAGCACGTGCAAGACCAGCGCCGGCCCGACGCCCAGCAAGGTAAGCGGACAACCAACGTCTGCACCAGGCTCCGCGTCTGGCAATAGGAACAACCCGTAGCAACAAACCGCCAGCGTAGCGACAAGGATCAGTGTCAGCAGGTGTGCCGGAAGCCCCGGCATCCAGGGCAAATCGACGCTCTGCGAACCGGTCCGGATCATGATGTCTGCCGCCAGGGCAACCAGCACACCCAGCCCAACCGCTATCCGTTGCCGGTCGACCAGCGACAGGAGCAACCAGCCCCAGCCGGTGATACACAATGCACCGAGCACCAGACGTGCTTCCGGCTGCTGCCAGACTTGTAAAATTGCCCGGCTGCCGGCCAGCAGTCCAATTGACACAATCAGGACCCGACGGTGAGGCAGCAACCTCGTCAGCAGCAACACCAGCGCCGGCGACAGGAACACAGCCAGCGCGATTGATGCCAATGCCACCCGTTGGCTTTGATCGACAACGAAGACGAGATAGCCAACAAACACGCGCATGCCCTGAAGCATGAAGAGTGTTGCCAGCGCAATCAGGGCAATGGTTAGCTGGGATCTGCGGGACGCCACATAGGCTGCTTGCACCGAATTCGGCTACCTTTCATCCTGCGGCAGGCTGGCCCGCCAGGCGTCGTGTGCGACGACCCAGTCCTCCCGGAGCAGATCAAAGACAAGATCGTCATAATACAGACCCTTGTCGATTGCATCGTACTTCAGGACGCCGGCCGGTTGATAGCCCTGTTTGATGATCGCGGCCGCCGAGCGGCCATTCTGCTCCCATATCCAGGACGTCAGGACGTGCATACCAATGTGGTCGAATGCAAACTCCAACAGGAGATGCTTTGCCTCGGTTCCAAAACCTCGATTGCGATACTCACCCTGCCGCAACCCGGAGTAGGTCTCGGCGTGGCGATGCACCCAGTTGATGCCTGTCAGGCCAACATATCCGATCCAGGTGTCATCCTGTCGCAGACATACGGCAAACTCGATCGTTTCCGGAGTCGATTCAGCTGTATAGCCTTCAATCCACCGGCGAAAGGACATCGTGCTGATTCCGGTACGCCCACCATGATGGATGGTCGTTTCATCCTCCAGCCACTCAAGCTCGGCGGCGACCTGTGCGTCTTCCGGCTCGACCGGGCGCAGATAGATCCGTGGTCCTGCCAGCACCGGGTTACGCATGGCGATGCTCCTCGTGCGGGTTCAGCACCTGGTAGATGTAGACATCAACCCGCCCACCGGGAAGTTGCCAGTACTCACGTAACCTTGCGCCGGGGAACATGCCAAGCTCCTCGGCGGCGGCGATTGTAGCCACCTCGTTGGCGCCGAGCATGATGTCCACCCGCCGCATATTGTGTTCGTCAAGCAACCACGGCAGGAGAATCCGGAGCGCCGCGGCCCGCAACGAGTCGGCATCATCCAGCAGGGGTGCCATGTGCAGGTTAATCATCGCTTTGCGGTCACCCTGTTGAAAGTGGATTGCTGCTCCGCCGATCACCTGGTCACCATCATGACGGGCGATGACATACTGGCGCGTCGTGGCGGACCACATCTTGCTATGCAGGTCGGTCAGCGTCTTCTCGGCAAGCACCGAATTCGCCGGCAGCGGACTGTCGTACCAGGCGACGGCGATATCCTTGTCCTCGGGCACCATCGGGCGCAGATAGATCACCTCACCCGATAAAAATAGTGGTTTCATCAGTCACCTTCCGGTGTATCGTGCGCCGGCTTCGGCAGGCCTGCTCTCCAGATATCACGAGCAGCCAGCCAATCCTCGCGCAGCACGTCGAAGACAAGAAAGTCGTAGAACAACCCCTGGTCGATAGCGTCGAACTTCAGCACACCGGCCGGCTTGTAGCCCTGTTTGAGAATCGCTGACACCGAACGGTCGTTTCGCCCCCAAATCCAGGAGACGATCGTGTGCAGATCGATATGGTCGAAGGCAAACTCCAGCACCAGATGCTTTGCCTCTGTTCCATAGCCCTTGCCGCGATATTCACCTGGTCTAAAGATGGCAAATGTCGAGGCGCTACGGTGGACCCAGTTGATGTCGCCAAGCCCGACGAGGCCGATGCAGAAATCGTCCTCCATCAGGCAAACGGCAAACTCAATCCTTCCGGGTAGCGCCTCCGCCGAGACTTGCTGGATCCACGCTTTGGACGCCATGGCGCTGAAAGCGATGCGTGGACCATCGTCAACGTTCAGCTCGTCTTCAGTCGCATCGATCTCGGCGACAACCGCGCTATCGGCAGGTTCGAATGGGCGAAGATAGACACGTTGTCCTTCCAGAACCGGGTTACGCATCATGTTCGCCTGGCAGGAACGTTTGATTCATTTGCCACCTCCCGGATAATCGTTTCAGGATTGCGGCAGGAAGTGTAGTCGATAGGTGGGGTGTCTCGTCGTGACCGCAGAACTGACAGCAACCACGCGTGAACTGAGAGCAGCAATAGAAGGCAACCTCGTCCCGGCAGTGCAGGGATATCTGGTTGGTCTCGACCGGCCGGCACTGCTCGCCCCGGACCCGGCGGCACTGCTTGCCGCTCGCCGGCCGGATGACATCCTCGCCCGTGGTCACCGCTGGCGGGTCGTCAACCGGTCCCTCTGGGATGCACTTCAGGAGCTTGAACGGGTGCGACCAGAGCAACTGGTCTACGTCGTCCAGATCGCCGTCCTGGAGGCCTGGAACGAAGATGGCCTCCCTGAGCTTGACCGCGACGGCTGGCGCGGCAACAGGGGGACCGCCTACGTGTTGCCGATTACGTGGGAGACGTAGTCGTTCGCAGTCGGGCCATAACCGTCATCCCGAGCGCAGTCGAGGGACCTCGAGCCTCGAAACTTGATACTACCGGAGAGATCCGACTCTCGAGGTCCCTCGACTGCGCTCGGGATGACGTTGGGGATGGATAGGTAAGGCTGCAAACCAAAATTGACAACCCCGTGCAGTGTTGCCACTGCACGGGGTTGTTGAACGCAGATCGGATGTCTGGTGAGGGGATTAGTCCTCCAGCCAGAGCTCCCAGATGTGGTTGTAGATCTGGCTACCGGCCAGCATGTACTCCGGCAGACCCTTCACACGCGGGGTGAAGAACGTGTACCAGTCCCAGTACTTGATGAACAGGAACGGCACATCCTCGGCGAATAGCTTCTGCAGGTCGCTGTAGATCACCCTCCGGGCGTCCGGGTCGGTCTCGGCCAGTCCACGGTCGATCAGGTCGTCCATCTCGGCGCTCTGGTAGTGACTGAAGTTGTTCAACTGGTCCGAGCGCAGGGTGTTGGACGGATCCGGTTCGCCGGAACCTCCACCGTAGGTCCAGTTGTAGAGCGCCATGTCGAGCCGGCCTTCGCGCATACCTGCCGACGTTGAGGCGTCTTCGATAATGTCCATCTGCATGCCAACAGCAAGGAAGTACTGCTGGGCAAGCTCGGCGATCGGGCGGCGAGCCTGGTCACCGGTAATGACAGCGCAAGTCCATTCCAGACGCACGCCATCCTTTTCGCGGATACCGTCCGAACCGGCAACCCAGCCAGCTTCTTCCAGAATCTGGATGGCCTGATCCGGGTCATAGGGATACTGCTTGACATCCGGCTCATAGTAGAACTCGAGTGCCGGAGAGAGGTTTGCGGTTGCCAGCACGGCTGCACCCAGCCAGAGATCGTTGACAATCTCTTCGCGGTTGAGGGCAAACATCATCGCCTGGCGCACTTCCTTCTCCTGGAATTGCGGAAGTGTGTTGTTCAACGGGAAGTGGTTCACCGCCAGCGATGAGGTGACGAAGGTCTCCAGGTTGCCTTCATCAGCCAGGCGGATGTTGTCCTCAGTCACCAGCGACCAGATCGAAGAGTCAGCTTCGCCCGTCTCGAGAGCAATCGCCCGGACAGACGGTTCTGGAACAATGTTGACGCGCAAGACGTCGATA
>CAZRNC010000240.1:0-5042 GCA_964601285.1 uncultured Thermomicrobiales bacterium
GATAGATCTCGGTCGCCACCGGCATTGAACCGGGAGACATGCCACCGACGTCGGCGTGGTGCGCCCGGTTGGCAGAAAAGCCGACCAGGTGCAATTCGCCACCAACATCGGCAAATGCCGGCGAAATCAGCGTAATATCCGGCAGATGGCTGCCGCCGCTGTAGGGATCGTTCAACACAATCACATCGCCCGGGTGGAACGAATCGAATTCCGCCAGCGCCGCAGCGACCGAATCCGGCATCGCGCCGAGATGGACCGGGATGTGCGACGCCTGGGCGACCATCCGCCCTTCCGGATCGAAGAGTGCGCAGGAGAAATCGCGCCGCTCCTTGATGTTTGGCGAATAGGATGAGCGGGTCAGCACCGCCCCCATCTCGTCGGCAACGGCTGTCATGGCGCTGCGGAAGATCTCCAACCCAACCGGGTCGACCGTTTGCTCAATCATGCTGCCTATCCTTCCGCCTGCGTTGCAATCAGATTGCCGATCTGGTCGACACTGCCCCGCCAATCTGGCGGCAGAACGATCGTCGTGTCGTATTGCGAGATGATCGCCGGGCCGGCAACGGTTGCGCCCGGATGCAACTGGTCGCGTTGATAGACCGGCGTCTCCAGCGTGGCAGCACCGGACAGCGTGGCGAAGGTCACCGGCCGGATGCCAGCAGGTTCCGGAAGCGGAGCATCGACCAGTTCGTGCGTTTGCATGGCCGGCGGTTCGACGATACCCCGCGCCTTCACCCGGACATTGACAATCTGCACCGGCTCGCCCGGATCGCTGTAGCCGAAGCGGACCTTGTGCATCTCGTGAAACGCCAGGATCGTCGCGTCGAGATCGCCAGAATATGGAACCCGCAGCTCATAGGACTGGCCGGCGTAGCGCAGATCAACAAACGGCTCGATGCCGATTGCCGCCTCGGGAGTGCCTTCATCCAGGATCTCCTGACGCCCCTGCGCCTCGAGTTCGCCTAACGCCGCTTCTACCTCGGCTTCGGTGACACCGCCGGTCGCCAGAATCGTCCGCACATAGTCCTTGACGATATCGGCCGCCAGCATCCCCAGCGCCGAAAGCACACCCGGTGTGGCTGGGAACAGCACCCGCGGAATCCGCAACGATGCAGCAAGTTCGCAAGCATGGAGCGGCCCGGCGCCACCGAAAGGAACCAGCGTGAAATCGCCCGGATCGTGCCCCTTCTCAACCGAAATCACCCGCACCGCCGCTTCCATATTGGCGTTGGCGATACTGATGATCCCGAGTGCGGCTTCTTCAATAGAGCTTCGCAACCGCCCGGCCACCGGCTCAATCGACGCAACCGCTCCAGCAACGTCCATCGTCACACTGCCGCCGAGCAAGCCATCCGCGCTGAGACGCCCCAGCACCAGGTTGGCATCGGTGACGGTCGGCTCAGTTCCGCCACGACCGTATGCCGCCGGACCAGGATCGGCGCCGGCCGAGCGCGGACCAACCCGCAACGCACCACCAGCATCGAACCAGCCGATGCTGCCGCCGCCGGCCCCAACGGTATGAATATCAATCATCGGCACACGGGAAGGATGACCACCGACCATACCCTCGGTCGTCTCGGTGATCGCGCCATGGATCAGCGAAACATCGGTTGATGTGCCACCCATATCAAGCGCGATGCAATCGGCAATGCCGGACGCACCGGCAGCGAACATCGCGCCAACCACCCCGGCCGCCGGGCCGGAAAGCAACGTCCGCGCCGCTTCCGAACGGGCGGTGGCCGCAGAAATCGCCCCACCGTTGGACTGCATAATCCGCAGCGGCACTCCTGCCGGCAGTTGCGTTTCCAGTTGCCCCAGATAGCGATCCATCAGCGGCATGACATAGGCGTTGAGCACGGTCGTGCTGGTGCGCTCATACTCGCGAAACTCCGGCAGCACATCAAAGGAAGAGGAAACGGTGAACCCGGCATCGCGAATCGCCTGGCAGACCGCTTGCTCATGCTCCGGATTGACGAAACTGAACAGCAGGCAGACAGCAACCGATTCGATATCAGCAGCCTGCAGATCGACGATGACCGCATCGATGCTGTCGTGCTCCAGCGGCGTCAACACCTCGCCTTGTTCGGAAAGACGCTCGGTCACTTCCAGCCGGTGTTCGCGTGGCACCAGCGGCGGTTCCTTCTGGACGTTGAGGTTATAGAGACTTGGCCGCGTCTGCCGGCCGATCTCCAGCACATCCCGAAAGCCGGCCGTCGTCACCAGCCCGGTCCGCGCCCCCTTGCGCTCCAGCACGGCATTCGTCGCCACGGTCGACCCATGGACAACCGCGGTCAGATCGCCATTGCTGACGAGGTCGGCAATCCCCTGCAGAATCGCCGCCGACGGGTCATCCGGCGTCGAGGGTACCTTGTACACTCTGACCGTGCCCCGCTCCAGCAACACAAAATCGGTGAACGTCCCACCGGTATCCACCCCAATAATCGCCATCAACGCCCTGATTCTGTCTCACACGCAAATCCGCACGGCAAACCACCGGTAACTGTAACCTGCCGGAAGCCAAACAGTGCATCTCTCATCGTACGGGCTAGGCCATGCCTCGCCCTTGGCGCGAGAGCGCCACCTCTCTCGATCCAGCCTGCTGCATTGAACCGGCGGATCGTTCCGATCCGAGGGAGAGGCATGGCCTCTCCCGTACGGGTGTCAGATCCACTGTCATCCTGAGCGAAGTCGAAGGATCTCTTTCCATGCAGCTTGCCTTCACCTCGAACGATTCCGTGGCTCGAGGTCCCTCGACTTCGCTCGGGATGACGGTATCAACTGGTCGCATCGCATTAATGACCCCGAAAATCAAAACCCTACCGCCGGAAGCGTGGACGGAACGTGCTGGGGCGGGGAGTCATCGCAACGAGGCCGAGGTCGTAGGCGTCGTCGAGGATCGGTTGCAGGGTGGTGATCATCAGCGCCAGCCGGCTGGCGATCTGGCGGGCGAACGCCGGCGTGAGCGGCTGGATCGGGTGGACCTCGTAGAGGTGTCCCCACGATTTGGTCCAGCGTTCCAGTTCAACCTGCTGGCCAAGCAGATGCTTAATCTCGACGATATACTGGTCGAAATGTTCCAGCAGCCGGGTCGTACTTTCCGGGCCATCTTCAAAGTGCAGCCCCACCTCGATGAACCCGATCTCGGTGACAAACGAAGCCTCAAAATGCACACGATAATTCGCACCGTAATGAATCTTCAGCAGATTCATCGTCTGCCGCTGCTGGAATGGCTGCATCCCGGCCGGCAGCTGCTCCTGGACGGCATCCACAACCTCGTCGAAGAACTCCCGCCGCTTGAGCGTCCCCTTTGTGCTGCCGGTCCCGGGGGGCGAGACGGTCACTGCCGCTTCCTTCTCGTGCCTATGGCGTCGCCGCCAACAGGTTGACTGCGCCGCTGGCGAGCCGGATCATCTGCATCTCGTCGATCAGCGTAGCACTGTTGTTGACGGTCATCGACAGGGTAAACACCCGGCCATCAGCCCGTTCCATAATCCAGTTGAGATTCATCACGCCCGGTTCCGAACCACCTTTGAAGCCAACTGACGTCCAGGTTGCCGGATCGAGTTCGAGACCCGGATTGATCGAGAGAATCTCCGCAACCGGCTCCAGCCCCGGTCGCTCGGACATTTGCATCAGGATCGCCAGCGCCTGGGAAAGTTCGTTGGTGGAAGCAAACCACTCGATCGTGTCGATATCCATCGGGCTGGTCCAACTGTTGCCCATTTCCGGCCAGACCGGAAGCTCCTGCGCTTCCTCAGCAAGAATCCGGCGCTGCTCGTCGACATCAGCAGCAAGGAACGCCTCGCGTTGAGCGTCGTCGAAGACCAGCTTCAGGCTGAACAGTTCACGAGTAGCCAGCATCGGCATGTTGACCGACGGGTCGCCGTGGCCCATCTCCGCCTGGAACGCCTCGACATTCTCACGGCCCAGATGGTGCAGCAGATGATCGGTGGCGGTGTTGTCGCTGATCGAGATCATCATCTCGGCATAGTGCTGCAGGGTGAAAACCGTGCCGGCTTCCTCATCCTGCATCGTGCCGGTCGGCAGGCTCTTCCATTCATCGCGGATCGCCAGCTCATCATCCCAGGAGACTAGCCCCGCCTCGACCTGCCGCGCCAGCTCGCCCAGAATATAGAGCTTGAACGCCGAGCCGACCGCCAGATGCTCATCCGGATTGGTGCTATGGATCGGCACCAGTCCGTCCGGCGTCACTTCGGATACCTGCACACTCACCTGCGGCCCAAGCTCCGCCAGCCCGGCATCCAGATCATCCCAGGTCGCAAGCTCGGCCGGCGAAGTATCCAGCGCCGAGGCAAACGCCAGCTGGAAGTAGGTGATCAGGTGCGGTTCCGCGGTCTCGGCATCGATCGCCAGCACAAACTCCTCGTTGCCGGCGCCGGTCAGATTGATTGCAATGTCGGTATCCGTCGGTTCCTCGAAGAAGCCGGTCATGGTAAACGGCGCATAGGTGCCGATCACCTGGTCGAGGCTCATCATCATCTCGCCATATGACACGGCATCCCTGAACGGCTGGATGAAGCGCTCCTCGTAGTCGGCCTCGGTCATGATGACCGTACCGTTCAGCACATCAAGCATCCAGCTCGAAGCTCGCCCGGCCGGCGTATCCGGCAGATCGCCTTCCGGTGCGATGGTGGGTTCTTCGGCTTCGGTCGGTGTCGCGTCCGCTGTTGGTTCAGTCGTGGGTTCGGTCGTTGCTGTAGCAGCCTCAGTTGGACTCGGCTCCGGCTCGGTCGTTGCCGTTGGTTCTTCGGCAACGGTTTCCGTCGGCGGTTCCTGGGCAACGGTCGCCGTCGGATCGGCATCATCATCCCCGCCACAACCGGCGAGCACCAACACAAAGACCAGAAGGAGTATGCGGATATGGGAAACCATCAAGACCACCTGTTGTTATGAGCGCAACATTCACTCGTTGGAGTGTATCAATGCTCACAGAGTCATCCGCCTGCAGACGGCACAACTTCATCCGGCAGATCGAAGCGCCGGAAGATCAGATAGCCAACCAGCACAATCAACCCGGCCAC
>CAZRNC010000241.1:0-5030 GCA_964601285.1 uncultured Thermomicrobiales bacterium
CACCGAACCGGAGAAGGTGATGGCGCCGATGGCGGAACCGAGGAACAGTTCGATGCGGTTGGCGGTCGGGATGGCATCGCCGAAGTCGTCCGGGCCGCTACAGGCTGTCAGGAGCAGCACAAAGAGCAGGCTGGTGACGGCCAGCCACCGGGGGACGCCGTGTGTGGGCCATGAACTCATGCATGTCTCCTGATGATTGGTGGTTGCCACTCTACCTATCTATTGTATCCAACTGCCCGCACAGTGATTTCGATCAACCGGTATCGTCGTTTCCGCTGGGATACAATGCCTGCGGCAAGGTTTGTCAGACAGAGAACATGCATGAAATCAGGGAGAGGCCGCATGATCACAGGAATCGACCACATTGTGATCCTCGTCGATGACCTCGACGAAGCGATCCGCCAATACAGTGACCTTGGATTTGCCGTCAGTGCTGGCGGGAAACATCCGCGCTATACTCACAACGCTCTGTTTGCAATCGGGGATGGCTCCTATGTTGAGTTGATCTCGTTCTACGAACTTGATGGTGCAGATGCGCACCGCTGGTTCAAGTATCGCCAGCATGGCGGCGGACTGATCGACTACGCGGTTGGCTCGGACGACCTGGATGCCGACATGGCCCGGGCGACGGCTTCCGGGGTGGTCTATACCGGTCCCAATGCCGGCGCACGCGCCCGGCCGGACGGTGTGGAGATTGCCTGGAAGACGGCCACTCCGTCGCCGAACAATCCGGCAACGATGCCCTTCCTGATCGAGGACATCTCCGACCGCAGGCTGCGCGTACCGGAAGATCCGAATCCAAACGGTGTTACCGGGATCGCCAAGCTGGTCATCGCCGTCAACGACCTTGAAGCCGCTGTTGCCAGCCGCGCGGCGCTACTCGGGTTTAGACCGGTCCCGATTGACGATGTGCCGGAGGGCCGGACCGGTGTCGCCTACTCCGTTGGGCCACATCGGGTGGAGCTGCACACTGCCTCTGGCGATGAGGCGCTGGCAGCACGCCTGGCAGGGCAGGGTGAAGGGCCGTATGAACTGGTGTTCACCGGCGCTTCCAATCACACGTTCGACCCGGCAGCAGCCGGCAACGCAAGGATGACGGTCCAGGCCGGCTAGGCTGGTCGTCGACAAGGTTCCGGAGAGGGAAGTGACATGACAGATTTTGAAGGACGTTCTCGATTGGTGCGGTCGATGGGCCGCGCGGTGAACTCCGCAGCCGACGAGGTCCGGGCGATTGCCATGGATATTTTCAACGATCCGGAACCTGCCGGTGGCGAAGAGCGGGCTGTTGCTGCGATCACCGGCTACCTGTCGAAGCTCGGCTATCGCGTCGAAACCGGGATTGCCGGGCTGCCGACGGCGTTTCAGGCGCATTTTCACTACCATGACCGCGAAGCGATGCGGAAAGGCCTGCGCCACGGCCACATTGCCATTCTTGCCGAATATGATGCTGGTCCGGAAGGTCATCTTGAGGGCCGGCATCTGGTTGCCGGCGGGGCATTGATCGCAGCAACCGCGCTCAAACGGGCGCTTGCCGATCTGCACGGTGATGTCACGATTGTCGGCGTTCCGTCGGCAACGACCCAGGTGGGGATGCGTGCGATCCACGACGCTGGAATCTTCGAAGCGTTCGATGTCATCCTCGGCGTCCGTCCGGCAAGCACCGGGTTGGGATATCAGCCGACGATCAACGGCTCCGGCCAAACCCTGGGGTCGATTACCTTTGGGGTTTCCAGTGATGACGACGCTGTTGCTGACCGGCTTGTCGCCGCGGTTGAGGCAGGTGACCACGTACTGGAAGAGAACGACCAGCTCCGGGCCGTGCGTGACGGCGCGGGCGTGAGGATCACTGTTGCGGCAAGCTCGATTGCCGGGCTCCGGCGGATGGAAGATCTGGTCAAGGACCTGGTCTCCGGTGAATCTGTTGAACTGACCGAAATCCTCAGAACGCCTGTTGGCAATCCCAACCGCATCCTGGCCCGGAGAACCCGAACCTATGCCGATGCAGCCGGCCTGCAACAGGACAGGATTGTCAAGACACCGTTTGCTGAGCCAGATTACTGGTCATGGCCGGCGATGGTGGCGGGGTCGATTGCCACGAGGTTCCCGGTTTCCAGCGATGAGGTCGAGATCGGAACCGAGGCGTTTGCGGATGCTTCGGCGAGCGAGTTTGCCCTCGACCAGATGGTTAAGGCAGGCAGCACGGTCGGGGTGGTAGCCATCGATTGTCTCGGTGATATGGAGTTCCGTGGATTCGTTGAGGGTGAACTGATCCGAACGTTGACTCCACAAGGCGTCCGCCGCGAGCCACGGCGCTGGCTTGGTCTGCACCCGATCCAGCCGGAGGCAGCCTCGAACGGTGACACTGGTCTGAAACCACTCGGCCGCTTGAAGCGATCGTAGGCCGGGAGCGGTTCAACTGGTGGAACGACGCGAACTGGGAACGACCGGTATACGCCTGCCCGTCATCGGTGTCGGCGCACGATCAGCGTTCGATGTCTTTGGCAAAGAAGGCCAGGCCGCCCGGCGGACACTGGTTGATACCGCACTCGAGGCCGGTGCAAATTTCTTCGAAACCTCTCCCGATGCCGGCGAGGCAGACGGTATCCTGGCTGCGGCGTTGACCGGCCGGCGCAACAAGGCGATCGTCGCCGCGTCGATTGATCCAACCGATACCCGGTTGGCGCATGCCCGGATAGACAGACTGTTGCGACTGTACGAGGAGCGTCTCGACCTGCTGCTGGTCGAAGGGCCGGATGCCTGGACCGAGTTCGCCCGGCCGTTCCGCTTCATGAAGTCCGACCGTTCGGTCCGTGCCATTGGCGTCTCCTGTCCGGATCCTGCCCAATTCGGCGAGCTGGCGAGACTCATGGAGCGCGGCGAGCTGGATGTCATCCAGGTTCCCTACAATCCCGCCAACACCAGTGCAGCCGTTGAGATTCTTCCGCTTGCTGCCGAGTTGCAGCTTGGCGTGATTGCGGTGCAGCCGTTTGAAGGCGGCTGGATGCTGGATATCCAGCACACCGATCCACTCATTGATCCACTCCGGCGCTATGGTGTCCATGACCTGCCCCAGACGATTCTGAAGTGGATTGCCAGTGACCGGCGGGTTACCTCGGTTGTTGCGGGAAGTCGCAGAAAGCAGCATCTCCGGGCGAATCTTCGGGTCGGTTGCCAGCCGTGGTTTAGTGGGCTAGACCGGGATTTGGTAGGCGACTTCTTCCGGTCACAGGTTATTGGAGATCGTTACCGGTAAACTAGAAGAGCGTTTTCCTTAGCGATAGCGTTAAACGTGTGTGTCTCAGCGTTGGCAGCATCGCTGCTCGTCCGGTGGAAATTCGTCGAACTGCGAATGGAATCACCGGGTGGTAAAGTCTCAAGGTGGCGGGCCTGGCACCGGGCAACGCCAGGGAGGGGAACATGGGTTACCTCGAGAATATAACGGGTCCGGCAGATCTCAAGTCTCTGAAGATTCATGAGCTTGAAGCGCTGGCCCGTGAAATACGAGATGAAATCTACCGGGTCACCAGCATAAACGGTGGACATTTTGCGTCCAACCTGGGGTCGGTCGAACTGACGTTGGCGTTGCACTATGTGTTTGACTCGCCGCGCGACCAGATTGTCTGGGATGTTGGCCATCAGGGCTATCCCCACAAGATTGTCACCGGTCGCCGCGAGCGCTTCGATTCGATCCGCAAGGAGGGTGGCCTTTCCGGCTTCCTGCAGCGCGAAGAGAGTGAACACGACGCCTTTGGCGCCGGCCACGCTAGCACCAGTATTTCAGCGGCGCTTGGCATGTCGGTTGGCAAACAACTGGCCGGGAAGCCGGGACGTGGCATCGCCGTTATCGGCGATGGCGCATTGACCGGCGGTATGGCCTACGAAGCATTGAACAATGCCGGCACCCTGCATTTGCCGTTCATGGTCGTCCTCAACGACAACGAGATGAGCATCGCCCCAAACGTCGGCGCGATGTCCCTCTACCTGGCCAGGATGCGGACCGATGAACGCTACAGCCGCGCCAAGGCCGAGTTCGAGAAGCTGATGCACCGCGTTCCCCAGGGAGACCTCTTTCTTGATCTCAGCAAGCGCATGCGCGACTCATTCAAGGAGTTCATCTACCACACGATGATCTGGGAGGAGCTTGGCTTCACCTACGTCGGGCCGGTAGATGGGCATAGCATTGCAGACCTGATTGAAACCTTCCAGACGGTCAAGGCGACCGATGGGCCGGTCTTTGTCCATGCCGTGACCACCAAGGGCAAGGGTTACGACTTTGCCGAGGATGACCCGTTCAAGCACCATGCTGCCAAGGTCGTTTCGAACGGTCCGAGCGAGCCGACTCCGCCCAAGTATCAGGATGTTTTCGGTGAGTACCTGACCGAGCTTGCCGCGGAGGATGACCGGATTGTTGCGATTACCGCTGCGATGCCGGATGGCACCGGTCTGCTGCCGTTTGCCAAGGCGCACCCGGAGCGGCTGTTCGATGTCGGTATTGCCGAGCAGCATGCCGTCACCTTTGCCGCGGGTTTGGCGACTCAAGGCTTGCGGCCGGTGGCTGCCATCTATTCAACATTCCTGCAACGTGCCTACGACCAGGTGATCCACGATGTTTGCATCCAGAACCTGCCGGTCGTCTTTGCGATGGACCGCGCCGGCCTGGTCGGCGACGATGGCCGTACCCATCATGGCGTGTTCGACTTCTCCTATCTGCGCTGCTTGCCGAACATGGTTGTCATGGCTCCCAAGGATGAGCAGGAACTACGCAACATGCTGTTGACGGCGGTCCAGTATGAGGATGGTCCGATCGCCCTGCGGTTCCCGCGCGGAAACGGCGTCGGGGTCAGCATGGCCCTCGACCCGGTCACGCTGCCGATCGGCCGTGGCGAGATCGTTTCCGATGGCACGGACATCACCTTGCTCGCCGTCGGATCGCGCGTGATCGCAGCCGAGAATGCCGCAGCGATGCTGGCGGAACGGGGTATCTCAGCCCGTGTCGTCAACGCCCGCTTCGTCAAGCCGCTCGACGAGGA
>CAZRNC010000242.1:0-5021 GCA_964601285.1 uncultured Thermomicrobiales bacterium
TAACGATCTCTGCGAGCGAGAGGAGATAGTTGGAAGATTGCAGGTAGTCCCGCAGCGCGTAGACGGTCCGGTCGTTCAGCCCGCAGCGAGGACTGGTGAGCATCCGTACCGCGCTGGCAGTGTCGGACGGGTTGTGGAGTACCCGGATTGTCGCGATGGTGTCTTTGACCGATGGCAGGTCGAAGATGCCTTCTCCACCAAGGATCTGGGCTGGAACACCGCGTTCTTCGAGTGCCCGGGCGATGCCGGGTAGCAGCTTCCGTTTGCGGACAAGCACAGCCATCGAGGTTGTGCCCTGCTCCCGGTGGGCGGCCAGCGTATCGGCGATCCAGGTGACCTCATCGTGCCAGTTCTCGCCGGCGGCAAGCAGGGGTCGTTCGGTGAATGATTGATCGTGTGCCAGCAATTCTGCCGGAGTTCCCTGACTGCCAACAATCCGGTTGGCAATATCCAGAACCGGTTGAGGCGAACGGAAGCTCGTTGAAAGCGAGACGTCGATCAGCCCGTCGACTTCATCGGAGAGTCGCTGGATATTGTCCACTGCTGCGCCACGGAAGCGGTAGATCGACTGGTTGGGATCACCGACGACGCGCAGGTCGTACTCTGGAACCGCCAGGCGTTTGACAAGCTCCGCCTGGGCGAAGTTGGTGTCCTGATACTCATCGACGATGAAGAATCGATAGCGGTTGCGATAGGACGCCAGCAGGGCAGGGTCGGTATCGAGGGCAAGGATCGCCATCTGGTTCTGGTCGCCGAAGTCGATTGCTCCCAGCTCACGGCAATGGTTGGCGTAGGCGGCAAAGACCCGTTGCCGGTCACGCATTTCGGCGGCGTGGATGTCGTCCTCTTCCGGGATGTCTGCGATGTAGCGGTCCAGCATCTCCATCGAGACGAGCTCGTCCTTGCAACGACTGATGAACTCAACCAGCGAGTTGATGCTGCCGGCAAAGTTGGTCATGTCGAGTTGTTCGATCTCAACTCCGTCTCGCAGGAGTTTGCGGATCGAGAGCCAGACCTCAACCTCGGAGAGCAGGTGTGGATTGACCGGTAGCCCCAATCTGGCTGCACCGTCGGAGACGATTTGCCCACCGAATGAGTGGTAGGTTCCGCTCCAGACGTCGATCCGGCTGTCCTTGAGAGTTGCTTGCAATCGGGATGTCAGCTCACCAGCGGCAGCGTTGGTGAACGTCAGCGCGACGATCTGCTCCGGGCGGGCAACTCCGGACCGGATCAGTTGGGCGATGTGCTCGGTCATTGTGGCTGTTTTGCCGGAACCTGCGCCGGCAATGACTCTCAACGGTCCGCGTTGATGGTGTATTGCCGCGTGCTGTTCCGGTGTCCAACGGTGATCAACTGCCATCGCTTGCCCCCTCACAAACATGACGGAACGCACAGCGTGAACAATTGTTTGGCTGGGTGGTGACCGGGAATTCGTTGCGGAGAATCCGGCCCGCAGTTTCATCAACATACTCGCGGAGTTTGTCCAGCGCATCCTCAGCGAGCGTTGCCGAAACGATCTGATGGCCGGGGTCGAAGGTGTCAGCGAACCGGCCGTCGCGGTCCTCCTTGCTGCCAAGGAAGATGAGATTTGCGGTTGTTCCGGCAACAGGGTTCAGATCGCGATAGGCGAGGGTGTAGATTCCAAGCTGCCGCTGGCGTTCGGCAACGGTGCCACCCGGTTTGCCACTCTTGTAGTCGATGATTTCGATGGTTCCGTCTGCATGACGCGCGACGCAATCGATCTGGCCGACCATCTGGTGCTGGCCAAACGGCAGGTCGAACGACCGTTCGGCGTCGATGACCTCAACTTCCCGATCTGATTCCCAGGCGTGGAATCTGCCGAGAACGTGTTCGCAGTACGCCCGGACCTGCAGCTCCTGGGCGACAGATTCGAACCCTGCCGATTTCCAGTCGGCATCCAGCTTCATGTGGACTTCACCCCAGCTTGGGAAATGACCATCCTTGCGCCGCTGGTTTATCCAGCGAATGGTGTCGTGGACGATCGTCCCCCGACGGGCGTAGGCGGAAAAGCGGTCGTCAGGCAGACGGAGTACATAGCGGTAGTAATACATTCGCGGGCAGGTGTCGTAGGTGCTGAGGGCGGTATACGACAGCCGAAGCGATTCGGTGCCATCATGGGGAAATGGCTCAGCTTTCGGCCTCCATGGGCTAACGCCTGGTAGCTCGGTTAGTGCAAGCTGTCCCAGCAGCACATCTGCAAGCGCTTCGTGATCCAGTCCGTGTCGTTCCAGCGCTGCGTTGATTCTCTGGTGATGTTCCTGCGCCAGGTCCCGGGCGTTGAGGATGCTATCAGTCTCGGTAGAAACGGTGACCTTGTTGATCAGCCCGGACTCGCTGCGTTCGACGTCGTTCAGAAAGATCGGCGGCCCGGTGCTGGTTCCATCATAACTGCGTGCCCAGGATAGATAGAGTCGCTCGATGGCGCGAGTAAACGCAACATAGCCGAGCCGCCGTTCCTCTTCGAGGAAGCGCTGTTTCAGCGTCACATCGTCCGGTTGTCCTGTTGGATCATCGATCCATAGGCTGTCCGGCTGACTCAGATCGATGCTGTGATCGAGCCGGCGTTGCAATGGAAAGCGTCCTTGCGCCATGCCGGCGACAAACACGTGGCGGAACTCCAGCCCCTTGGCCGAATGGATTGTCAAAATCTGGACAGCGGATTCGGCCGGCAGCGAGTCGTCCGGTAGGGGAATGTGCTGCTCCAGTTCGGCGACCAGCGTTGCCCTGTCCTCACCATTCTCGACAATCTCACCAGCTCGCTCGATCATCGCGCTGAGTTCCTGAACGTAGCGGTAATCGTCCCGGCTGATAGATGTACCCAGCGGCAGACGCTGGCAGATGTGTGCTGCCTGATAGACCTGCTCAGGCAAGTCGAGGAGTTTGAGCTTGGCGATCTCCGCCATCGTTTGACCTGCCACCCGAGCTGAAACCGGATCGACGTTGGCCAACCGTTCGATCAAATCGGAAGCGCTCACGACTGGCTCAACCTCGCCAGCCAGCACCTTGAGCGGGTCGATACCCTGGCAGGTAATCACCCGGATCATGCTGGCATCGTCAGCATCGTCGATCAGGCGTAGCACCGCCAGCACATCGGCAACTGCGTCGCCCCGGTTGGCAGTGTCCCGGGTCAGAGTTGACCGGATGCCGTAACTGGCCAGCGCGCGGTCAATCGGCGCAGCGGCCATCTGGACACTTCGGAGAAGAACGGCGATTTGGCCAAGCGGAACGCCATCCACGAAATGCAACCTGGCAATTTGCCGGGCAATTGCATCGGCTTCTTCCCGTTCGTTCTGCACTTCGAAGGCTGCCGGCAATTGCGCTTCCTGCGGGGTGGCAGCAACGAGAGGACGCCGTTCCAGCACTGCTTCGTTTAGTGTGATCAGTGCGTTGCCAGCATCGAGAATCGGTTGATGTGAGCGGAAGTTGCTGGTGAGGTGCAGTGTCCTGGTTCCTGCAAACTGGGTATCAAAGTTGGCTAGGTATCTGTGGCTCGCCCCTCGGAAGGCGTAGATTGACTGGTCGACATCGCCAACGACAGTCAGGTTGTTGCCATTGCCGGCCAGCAATTCGGTCAGGCGCGATTGCGCCCGGTTCACGTCCTGGTACTCATCAACCAGGATGAATCGAAATTTCTCCTGCCAGAAGCGACGGGTGGCCTCATCCTGCAGAAGTTCGATCACCCGGAGCTGCAGTTCGCCCCAATCGTGGAGCCGGTGGGTGTTTCGTAGTTTCACCTGGTAGAGGCTGTAGGCTCTGGCAAGGTCCATGAGTTGCGGGTTTCCGCGAGCTTCAGCAAGTTCATTAGCTGCCTTCGGAAAGATAAGCTCATCTTTCGCCCGGTCGATGAATCGCAGCGCCTGGCGCAGAAGCTCGTTTTGCTGGACGCCGTATGACTCGAATGTGTGGCCCGCAATCGCTTCCTGAAGAAAGAGCATTCGGGGATGGTCCTGCAAGATGGTTGGTGGACCCTGCCTGTGCAGTGCTCGCTCGTGTTTGAGGACCCTGGCGCAGAAGGAGTGGAACGTCTCAACCCAGAACTCCGGATAGCTCCGGTCGAGTTGATTGATGATCCGTTCTTTCATCTCGCGTGCGGCTTTGCGGGTGAAGGTTAGCGCCAGAATCTGGCTGGCGGTTGCTTCATTGTTTTCAACATACGAGACAAACCTGCCGGCAAGCGTGGCGGTCTTGCCGGTGCCGGCACCGGCAAGGATCCGGAGCGGTGTGCCGCGATGGTCAATCGCCTTGCGTTGTTCAGAGTTGTACGTTGGCACTGTTCGGGAGTCCACGAAACCTCATTTCCTGCTCGTGAGATTGTGCGTGAACACAACCGGCCAGCGCCAGCGTACCATTGTCCCGTTGTAGGCTTGTTCGGATGTGTGACTTCGCCAATTCAAGAGATGGAAACCGGATGATCGTAATCTCCTCGTGGCAACTAGAGAATTTGCCCGACATTCAGGAGCAACGGCCGGCAGCAATTGAGATTTCGCCGGATCTGGGTATGTCTGTGGTGACGGCCGAAGTGTCCGATGCGGGTATCCAGTTTCCGGATGGAGAACTGCTCTCGTGGCGAGATGCGAATACGATCCGGAAGGCTGACGGGCGCTGCTATCTGATTGATGCCGATGGCATCCAGCAAGTGCAGATTTTCTCGCAGCAGACCAACTGGTCGCGCAGTCTGCTGGCCACCAGCGGGGCGCCGACGGTGATTGTCTCCGGTTTTCCGATGCACCGGATCAAAGGAACTGATCCGATGGCCGACACCCTAGCGAAGATCAGGGCCAGTGGGCCAATCCGCGGACGGGTGCTCGATACTGCCACCGGGCTTGGCTACACGGCAATCGAGGCCGCGAAACTCGCACGGGAAGTAGTGACGGTCGAGGTCGACCCGGCGGCGATCGCCATTTGCCGCTTGAACCCGTGGTCAGCCGGACTGTTCGACAATCCGCGGATTCAGCAGATCGTTGGCGATATCGACGAGGTAATTGACTCGTTCGATGATG
>CAZRNC010000243.1:0-4995 GCA_964601285.1 uncultured Thermomicrobiales bacterium
GGGACTGGGCTGCCTTCGACAGTGAATGGGAAGACGTCAGTCGTCTGCCGTCTCCATCGACTGCTCAAAGTCCGGCTCAACATACGGCGGTTCCTGGTTGCTGGAACCGGTTTCAGGATCCCACCGGAACGATTCATCACCGAGAGCCATATCGGTCAGCCACCATCCGCCTGTCGCATCCTGCAAGAGATCGACCGACCAGAAGTCACCTCCGTTGTCTTGAGGTGGATTCACAAACGCATCGGCTGCCAGAACCCGGCCGGCGAACTGCGCGATTTCACGGCAGATGCGGAGATCGTTACCGTCCAACCGGCTTGCTTCTGCCAACACGTCGCGCCATTCCGTGCAGTCGTGAACATGACCTTCCAGTGCGTGCGGAGGCCAGTAGGGTTGCACGTGCTCGATCGTCTCTCCTCGGACGAAGAAGCGGAACTCGCTGGTAATCGGCATCTTCCCCCAGAATGCGTAGAAGAGTGGGTTCGTCGGGATCAGCTTGCGAACCACCCAGGTATCGTGCGCCAGGCCGAAGAAGTCGACCGTGTGGCTCCATTCGACCAGGGAATAGACATGGCCTGGAATGTCTTCAGCATCGGTCAGGAAACATGTCTCTTTCCAGCTATGCTTGCCTGAACCCATGCCGGTGCGAAGGAAACACGGTGTTCCGATCTCGGCAACTGCTGTCTTGAGTTCTGTAATGAACTCGTTGTATCCATCGACCGAATCGCCATCGAGCATGTGAATCAGTTCTACGTCGGTGGTGATGACTCTTGTTTCCGGGACTGGTAGCCCGGCCCGTTTGATGATCGGGAACCAGTAGGAGAGGTCCGTTCTGTCTTTCATTTGGTTACCGCCATTCCTAGAAACAGTGTGTCCGATGCCCGAACCTCGCTACCGTCGACGTCGATCAATCCATTGCGCCGAAGTCGACCGAGGTAGGTTGAGAACGTGCCTCCGGACGTGGTGTAGCCAGTTTGTTCACCCAGTTTTTCTCGGCTCATCGACTGCGGATAAATGAAGACCAGGGTCTCAAGCATCGTCCGCTCACCGGCCCTGAGTGATTCGCTCCACATGGCCACGAGCTCTTCAGTTGTCCGCGGCACAGTTAGCGATTCGTCGCCAAGTTCTTCCATTCCTGCGGAGGTAATGGTGATCTGCCCATGCTCCTCTACGATCAGTCCCTGGCGCTTCAACGCTCCGATGTAGGTGCTGAAGGTGCCGCCTTTGACAGCGAAACCTGAAAGTGTCGCCAATTGCTGACGAGTGAGTGGATGCGGATCAAGCCGATCGACACACTGCAGCATCCGCCGCGCGCCAGCACGAAGACGCGAGTCCGATGTTGATTGCCTTACAGATTTGGTCTGTTTCGACGCTTTACCGTGATCACTTGGTGATGTCAGGCGAGGGGATGGTTGCAGCTGACGGTGACCGGCTTGTTCCAGCGCCGTGAGAATCTTGTGACCGATGCAGGCGATGTCATTGCCGAGTTGGTGCAGGTCATCGACCAGGTCATCCGAAAGAACCGGCACCTCGATACGCTCAACGACCGGCTGTTGCGCAGAAAGCAGCTGTTCAAGTTCTTCGATTCGTCGCTTCAGTGCCTTCGGGTCTTCGGCTTCGGCACGTTCAATCGTATCGGCAATCAGCTCACGGACAGCCTCCAGATCGACCTCTGCAACTGCCGTCGGTGTCTGAATCGACTCACCGAACGACGGTGTTGCCGAGCTGTCGAACGTCTCCCGCGTCCTGACCTTCACCTTCTGGAACTTGCCGAGCCAGCCAGGAGACCAGAACCATGCGGTACCGATCGGCAAACTGGCAAGCGACCCCATGAACTCGGCGCGCTGATCGTGAGCATCGTGCGCTTCGATCCAGCCATCAAGCGCTTTGCGATCCTGTGGACTCACGGTCCGAAGGGCAACCAGCACCTCGATCTGAGTCAGTACGTCTTTGTGGATCACCGCCGCTCGCTGGGTGATGACCGTTACACCGAGACCACTCGATCGACCACGACGAACCAGGTCATCAACCGCGCCCATCACCCTGGCAGTGTCGCCGGCGACGCGCTGCGGAATGAACGCATCGGCTTCGTCGATTGCAACGTGAAGCGGTTCACGGTACTGATCCTCACCCTTGCGGTGATAGAGCCGCTCGCAGAACTCGGCAACGAACTGTCGCTGTTTCGTCTTCGACAGATGCCGGAGTGACAGGACTACCGAGAGCCGCTGCTCGACAACGACGTCCGCGATGACAGCGCCGGCCGTCGCTTCCAGTGGCAGGTCGCCGTGTGCGCCACCGAAGATCACGACCGGCAGGCCCTCAGACTCGCCGTCGGCCGAGGATCGAAGTCCCCACCAGGCATCGAGCGGATCGATAACAACGACATGCATGCCAGCCTTGAGAAGCTCTTCAACCAGGACGTTCGCAGTGTAGGTCTTGCCAACGCCCCGTTTCCCCAGAACTCCGAATGTCTGGGTTACAGCCTCAAGCGGCAATGCCAGATCGGGAGCAATCGAAAGTGTTGTCACGATACCGCCCCCACTGCCATGAAAAGCGGGAGTTCCTGAGCAACTGCGTTCAGGCTCTCAATCGCTCGCTCACAGTTCGCGACCGCCTGGCGGTGGTAACTCTCCTTGAGTTCAAACCCGACTGTATGCCGGCCCTGCTCGATTGCCACATAGCCCGTTGAACCGATGCCCATGAACGGATCAAGGACGACGTCGCCAGGATTCGAGTAAAGCCGGACACAGCGCCGGATGACCTCCAACTGCAGCGGGCAAACATGCTTCTCATCGTCAGACTCCCGAGCATGCTTCCAGCCTGTCAGGGTGTCCGTCTCACGGATGTCGGTCCAGACGCCATGGGCGTCCCGTATCCACTCTTCGGTTGTGACCCAGCCCCCAGGATTGGTATGCGGATCAAAGATCGCCGGGACCGGACGACCGTCACCTGGCTTGCGGAAAATCATGACGTAGTCATTCACTGCCGGTGCCAACTTGCGGCTGTCCTTCTTTCCAGAAGCGAACTGTAGTGAATGGAGCTTCTGTCGCTGGGCGATGACCTGAGGGTTCTTCGGGATCACAAACTCGCCGGTCCAATCGAACCCGCCGGACATGAACAGATCGACAACCGCCCCGCGGAAGTCACGCCGCCCCATGTAGCCGTGTTGAACCTTTGTCGTGAGCAGTTGCTGAATGTGGATGCAGGCGATGCTTCCTGGCGCTTGCACGCGGAAGAGCTGCTCAATGAAGAACCGCATATGCAGTCCGAACTGGCCGGCTCTCAGGTCGACGCCGTCCTCATTGTTGCCGATGTCGGCCGTCTTGCCCGAATAGCTGAATAGTGCGCCAAACGGAATACTCGAAACCGTCAGGTCCACCGATTCCGGAGAGAGCTGATCGGCCATACCGGTCACGCAATCCTCGTTGTAGATGTCGAATCGGATGTCAGTCATGCTGCCTCCAGGTTGAATGCGCGCCGGTACTGCTGTTCTTGAGCCGTTACCTCTTCCAGAAATCGCAACTCCTTCTGGGCGACGTTGTCGAACATGACCGACTCAAGCTCGGGAATGTATGGCGTAAACACGCGGACGGTTTTCGTCTGGCCATATCGATATGCCCGACGGATTGCCTGGTAGCGACGCTCAAAGCTGTCATCAACGCCACTGAAGACCATCGATTCGACGTGTTGCAGATTCAGTCCATAGCCGATGAGTTGAGGTTTGCTGATGACTGCCTGAATGTCCCCAACCTTGAACCGGTTGAGAATGTCCAGCCGCTCATCTTGCGAATGTTTACCGTGGAGGATTGCCACGGTTCCACCAGCCAGCCCGAGTAGGTCGTGGATGATCTCGCCTTCCTCATCGAACGAGGTCCACACCAGCACTTTCCGGCCGGATGCGATCTCTTGGGAGATGATTTCGGCAACCCGTTCCGGTTTCAACGATTGGACATGCCGGGCAGATTTCCTGCCGTCGACCGTCTCATACATGAATCCCCGGGCAAGCTGCGCCAACTTCCCTCGGATGGTGATCGGGACGCGCTCGTCAATGAACAGCCCATAGCCGCGACGAATCAGAATCTCTTGCATAGCCGACCGCTGTTCATCAGTCGCACTGATCCGTTCGTCAACCATCACGGGGATCGGCAACGAGCTCAGGATGTCGTTGAAACCAAACGTTGCCGGGTCGCGAATGTAGAGTGACCAACTAGCCATGAACCGATAGAACGCCTCACGGGCATGTGGTTTGACCGCCCAGACGCCGTACTTGTCACGCTGAAAGTAAGTCCAGAGGATGTCGCCTTCGCTGCGAAGCTTCTCCAGGAAGGCTGCCTGCGATGCGTATTCCATCGCCTCGTTCGGTGCCGGCGTCGCTGTGCATGAGAGCTTGTACTCGATACCTCTGGCGGATTTGATGAGGTTCCATTTGATTGTTCCGCCACCGGTGCGCAGGATGCTACTCTCATCGGCTACCAAGCCGGCAAGCAGCCTGAGTTCCGAAATGGTTCCAGGGATGAACTTCTCGTAGTTGGCGAACCCGATCATGGCATCCGGCCCGTTACCACTCAGCCAGTCAATCAGATCAGCACGGGTTTGCAGGTGCACGGTAGGTTCGCCATCTGGATACCACCCGGCATACTCTTCCATTGCTTGAGGAATGACTTGCAGCGGTGCGAGGATCAGCACGCGCCCAATGGTCAGCGATCGAACATGTCTAGCCCATTCGAGATAGACGATCGTCTTGCCGAGTCCCGTATCTGCCCAGAGTGCAAACCGACGGGCTTCGAGCGCAAGCGAAAGCGCCCACTGTTGATAGTCCATGAGGTGACCTGCAACCGGGATCGTATTGCCGGACTGACTCGGGACCTCAGCCCCAAGGTGGCCAGCAAAGCGCGCCGGCGTTGTCAGAGTGTAGGTATCGGTTTCCCAGTCGTACGTGACCTGCTTTTCTGGCAGCTTCTTCGTCTTCAGGAATAGGTTGTACTCTTCTAGCCCAAA
>CAZRNC010000244.1:0-4949 GCA_964601285.1 uncultured Thermomicrobiales bacterium
TTGAGCATGTCGCGCTGACGCGCGAAGGGAGAGGCATGGCCTCTCCCGTACGACAAGTTCCCTGTGGCCTGCTACTGAGCGAAGTCGAAAGATCTCTATCCATGCAGCATGCCTGATCCTTAAGCGTTTCATGGAAAGAGATCCTTCGGCTTCGCTCAGGATGACAGTGCAGGCGTGCCGGTTCTTCATCGAATATCGCGGTGTCCAACGGCGGACGCATTGCAATGCGCCCCTACCCCTGCGGGGGCGTGGCAAACACCTAAACAAAATGCCGCCGGCCACCTGGAGAGCAGGTGGCCGGCGGTGTGGAGTGGGGATGGGGGGAATTGCTATTGGAGCGAGTTGGCGACGTCCAGCAACTGGTCGCCACTCATCGACCCGACGACGATATAGAGCACTCCGTCGTCATTCCACATGACCACGCTGGCCTCACCATCCATCTGGAACTCGTGGCCCCAGTTGGAGGTATCAAACTCGCCGGCTTCGATCAGCAGGGCCGGCTGGCCGTCGATCGTCACATTGCGGGTCTCGGCACCTTCAGGCACCGGCACGATCAGGGTAGATTCCCAGTTGTCGATCGCCTTGACCTGATCGACAAACTCACCCGGCAGGCCCGGCAGAGACAGCAGGTCGCTGCGGACCGCATTCATGTCGAGTCCTTCAGGAGTCGTCAGCACCGGGCTTTCCAGTTGGATGACAGCGAGTTCCTGGCCATCCGATCCCTGGTAGTGCGTCACCAGTGCCGAAGGGATGTCAAGTGTGGCGGTAAGTTCCGGCATCTCCGAAGCATCCGGAATTGAGTCGAAGTTGAAACCAAGCTCATCCAGGATCGTGTTCAACGATTCCGTGTTGACCGTTGCCCGGATCCAGCTTGCTTCTGTCATCGTATAGCTTGGATCCTGTTCAAATCCCGCCGGAACCGTTCCCGGAACCCGGAACTCACCAAAGGCCGCAGAGGCTGCCTCGTACGTTTCAAACTCCTGCACGACCGCGTCAGCGGACTCCATATCGAACGAGGTTTCCAGTTCCGCAAGGTTCTGGGCAGCGTCGGCGACGCGCTCAAGATCCGCTCCGAATCCGCGCATCAGCATCTCGGCGCCAAACTCCTGGAACTGATCCGGGCGGATGGTAATCGCCTGGAACTCCTGCACCGCGAACCGGTTGAACAGGTTGCTCGCAACTGACCGCATCGGGGTCAGGGCAAAGACAGCCGTCAGCAGCACCAGCGCTGCCATAGCTACCGCGCCGCGTGCAGCGCGGGTATTCATCATTGAACTCATAAACGTTTCTCCTTGGGGTGGTTTCATAACTCCATCGATCGTGATGCGCCGCTGCATCGCCTGATATGCGAGCCGGGTGTTGGGAGACACATCATCGTGGTCCAACATCCCCAGCTTCTGGTCCGCAAACGCTGCGTCCCTGCCTAGAGCTTTGAATCTATGCTGACAACGTTCGCACGTGGTCAGGTGACTCGCAACCTCCGGGAAGCGTTCGACGCCGGTGTCGACCGCCAGGCGGAGCAATCCATCGTCCGGACATGCACGGTTGGTATATCGGTTCCAGAGCTTCATGTCCGAACCTCGCCTTCAAGTTCTCGTCGCAATGCCCGTTCACCACGGGCGAGCGTCGTGCCAACTGCAGTTTCTGCCATTTCCAGAGTGGCTGCGATCTCCCGGTACTGAAATCCGTGCGACCGCAATACCAGCGCGTTGCGTTGCTTTTCCGGAAGGCGTACCAGCGCCTCCCTGACGACCTGGATCTGGCTTGCCTGTTCTGCCAGGTCGGCAGGATTGACGCCGGTGTTTGTTTCCCCGCGCTGCAGCACGGTGAACTTGCTCAGCCAACCACGTCGTCGCTTTCGCGATCTCGCAGCGTTGAAGGCGGCATTGAGCGTCGTCCGGTAGAGCCAGCCGCCGAGCGCACCATCTCTGGATTGTTCAACCGGCCGCTGGTGCAACTTCAGGAAAACATCCTGCGTTAGCTCTTCGGCATCTTCCGGTGAGCCGAGCACCCGGAGGGCAACGGAATAGACCTTCGGATGGTAGCGCTCGAAGATCTCCTCGAACGCCAGTGCGTCTCCTTGACGGACCGCAGCAAGGAGCGCGTCGTCGGCCCGTGTTGGTTGTTGGGATGTCGCCGCTGCAGCGTTCATCACAGAACAGATTCCTTCAATCGCAACCCGGCCGGCATTAGGTACCTTCTATCTCTTACAACACCGGTCGGCTGGAATATGTGACACCTGATTTAGGGGAGTTTCAAATTCGGGCTGTGTGCCGTGTCTCCGCAAGGGATAGGTGCGCATCGCAATGCGTACTTGTTCTTCCTATCTCAGGATCATCGAACGCACACAAAGAAGAGCGATGTTTGATTGTCATCCTGAGCGAAGTCGAAGGATCTCTTTCCATGAAACGTTCGAGGTATCACCAAATTGCATGGAATGAGATCCTTCGACTTCGCTCAGGATGACAGTGAAAGAGGCATGTACAAACCAAAACCGGAATGGGTTGGTACTGGTGACGCATGCGCTGCGCTACTACCTCTGCAGGAAACTAATACGTGTATTCAATCAACAGGTCGGGTTTGCGGATGACGATTTCGTCGCCGAGCATGTCGATGGCTCCGAGGGATTCAAAGCTCTTCAGCGCCTTGTTGATGCTGACTCTGGTCGTGCCCAGTTCCGAGGCGAGGTCGCGCTGGCTGAGATCGAAGGGGACGACGATGCCGCTATCCACCCGCTGCCCACGGGCAGCCGCTCGCGCCAGTAACCACTTTGCCACCCGGCCTGGTACGTCGAGCGAAAGCACATCGGCAAGCCGTTCGTTGGTTGCTCGCACCATGGTGGCCACGGAATGGAGCACTGCCCGTGCAACCTGAATATCCTGCTCGATCAACGCCAGAAACGCCTGGCGCGGAACAACCCTGATGATGACGGGAGACTGGGCGGTGATGGTCGCGGAACGTGGGGCGCCGTCGATCAACGCCAACTCACCAAACGAAGCCGGCGCGTCGACAACGGCCAGCACCACTTCCTGACCAGACGGTGTGTACCGGCTGATCCGGACCTGACCGGCTTCCAGCACGAGCAAGCTCTCGCCGGGATCACCTTCCGAGGTCAACACCTGCCCCTCGGGAAAGCTCCGCAACCACGTCTGCGGCACCAGATGGTCGAGCGCCTGGCGTGAGATGCCGGCAAAGATCGGCACGCTGGCCAGCATGTCGTGTGTGGAATGATCCCGCTGCATCGGCAGACACTCCCCCGGTGAATGGTGCAGTCCCGGCTTGCCCTCTGGCGCTTCCGGGGGCATAGTAGCAAGTTGAGCGTCCTTTGACGACCCGAGAAAGACAGACTTCTATGCCAACACCCACGCACAGCGAACTTGGTGACCCGATTGAAGAGGTCATGACCTATATGGAGCCATACATTGCACCGATCATTGAGCGCATTAATGTCGATGAATTCACCACAGTTGAATTCATTGAAGCTTTGAACATGGATCCGCAAACTGCCTACGTCTACGAGCAGGCAATCGAGCGCTGGCACGAAAACGACGAACAGGCCGCGAAACTGGTGGTCCATGGCCAGGTCGTTCCACAACTCCTGCGACGATCGGGACTGGTCGAGTGGTCCGGATATGCCTATGGCTACGAGGATCCGTATGGTGTGCCGGCGTGGTGGAAAAAAGTTGATCCGATGTCCGATTCCGGCGTGACCAATTCCGGCACGGGTTGATTCCTATTCATGTCGGGATCTCCGGAGCACACCCGGTGCCGGGATGACCGGGACAATTCCAGTACAATAAACCGGATACATGTCCCGGAAGTTCCGAGCGGAATCCCCTGAAACCGGAACTCGTTGAGAGCGGACCTCCAGGTGGAATCAACCAGAATCGAACAATCCGGAAGTCCTCGTCGAGGCAAACAGGCGACCAATACGAAACGTCATGACCAGTTGCGGCGTGTTGCGCGGCTCACCCAGGCGGGTGCAATCGCGGCTATCGCCCTGCTGCTTGCTGTCGTTGTCGGTTTCCAGATTGCATCCGCTGGCAAGGTTCGTAGCGGTGTGACCGCATTCGGTGTGGACATCGGCGGAATGGACCGTGAGGAAGCGCAGGCGGCGCTCGAAGAAGCCCGCGACAACCGTGCCGACTCATCCATCTGGCTGATCGACAACAACGATGGCTGGGAACTGACCCAGAGCGACCTCGGCCTGACGATGGACATCGAAGGTGCGCTCGACGACGCGTTCGACGTCGGCCGCGAAGGGTTCGGCATTTCCCGGATTGCGATCGTCTGGCACTTCAAGGATCAGACGCAAATCGCTACCGACCGGATCGCGATTCGTGGGAGCACCCTGCAATCCCGGATTGTCCAGGTGAGCGAGTCAATCAATCAGCCGGTCATCCACCCTGAACTGGCCATCCAGTCCAACGGTGAATACACCTATCGCAACCACCAGGTTGGCCGCGATGTGAACGTCGCCGCGACCAGCGACAACATCATCCGGGCATTGGCAACAGGCGGACAGTCGGCGACCATCGCCGTCGATGAAACGCAACCAAACGCGTATGACGAACTGTATGCCCACGCCCGAACCCAACTCGACAACGCGCTCGATGAGTCAATCGTGCTGGTAACGGTAGATCGGGAATGGCCGTTCACCCCCGATCAAATCGCCAACTGGATGACCGTTGAGCCATCGGTTGACGGCAACGAGGCGCGAGTTCGTGTAGATGAGGGCTGGGTTGAAGCCATCGTCTATGAAATTGGCTGGGATACCGACCGGCTGCCGAAGACCCCGCGAGTCTGGTGGGATGTTGGTGGACAGCTCCAGGTAATGGCCGACGGGATAAGCGGCCAAGACCTGCACGCCGATGAGTCCCGGGCAATCATCATGAATGCATTCCTTGGGCTGACCGTCGAGCACCGGGTTGAATTGCCAGTGACAGTCA
>CAZRNC010000245.1:0-4942 GCA_964601285.1 uncultured Thermomicrobiales bacterium
GCATAGGCAACCTGCCGGCCATCCGGCGAAATCTGGACGTCAACGATCGTCACCGCCTTGACTGCCGTTTCGAAATCGAGAAGTTTGCGTTCCTGGTCGGACACGTGCCAGCCTCCAGTCATTCAAAGTTATTCGAATGGGCGCATCGTAGGGTCGGGGCAGCGCCGTGTCAACTGACCGGAGATTGAGCAAGCATCTCTGGATATGGCGAGAGGACGCACTTTCGTGCGTCCTCTCATTGGTTCCGGATTGCGTCCTAGAACGCGAGGTAGTGGATTAGCGTCTTGATGTGTGCCTTAACGTCATCCATGCGGACGAACTCGTTCGCGCCATGTGCGCGGGAGTCCATCCGGCCAGGGCCGCCAAACGGGATATCATTCCAGCCAAGCTCCTGCTGGACATTGGCCATGTCGGTCGAACCAGAGCCACCGGTCATGACGAAGTCGTCGTCTGAATAGCCGTGAACCAGCTTCAGGGCTTCCTTCATCTTGAGGGTACGTGGTCCGGTCTCTTTCCTCATCGCCGGATAGACCCGGAAGACGTCGACTTTGGCATCCAGCGCGACCGACTTCTCGAGACCGCGCTCGACCGCCTCGCGGATTTCGTTCTCGACATCATCAGCGGTTTCGCTGGGGATGAATCTCCGGTTAATCAGCACCGAGCAGGTAGCCGGCACGATGTTCGATTTGACGCCGGCGTTGATGATCGAGAGATTGAACATCGGCGTCATGAACTTCGATGGGGCTTTCGGGTGAGCCGGACCAGGAATGCCCGGTTCCTCGCGCTTCTCTACGACCTGCTTAAGGGCATACAACTCGTTGAGGATCGGGATCATACCGTCTATCGAGTTGGTGCCAATGAAGTTCATCCCGGAGTGACAACTTTCGCCGATGGTGGTGATCGTCACATCCATCGAACCGGCACTGGCCAGGCCAATGCGCGGATCCTGACTGCCTTCAAGGCAGAGCATGTGCCCCTTGACGTAACCCTCCTTGGCGAGATGCCAAATGCCGGGATAGCCGCCAATCTCTTCGTCGGTGCAAAGGCAGACGATCAGGTCATGCTCCGGCTCGATGCCAAGCGCGTCCATTGTCTCGACCGCTACCAGCACTGAGGCGATCGCGCCCTTCATGTCTGCTGTACCGCGACCGAAGATCTTGCCATCGACGTACTCCGCGCCGAAGGGGTCATGGTCCCAACCCTCTTCAATGGGAACGACGTCCATGTGGGCATAGATCGTAACCGGGTCCTTGCCGTGGGAGCGGGTGGCAACCAGGTTCTGGCGCGGCCCTTCGAGAGGAAGGGGAATCGTTGCAACCAGTTCATCAGGAATTGTGACCCGTTCGGTGGTGAACCCCAGCCGCTGAAACTCCGGCTCGATCAGATCGAGCAGCGTGTCATAGTTCTTCCCTGGTGGAACGGTGGTATCAACACCGATGAGCGTCTTGTACAGCTCAAGGATGCGCTCCTCCTTCGTACCGACCAGGTCAAATGCTTCCTGTTCTTTCGCGTTCAAGGTGCCAGTTCCTTCCGGACATTGTTCGATTCTCATTGGGTGCATCGTCCCATAGACCGGCAATCAAGGCAACGCCTTGTATGGGGCGCAGCAGGATCCCCTACACGCCTGGATTCTCTGCGTTTCGGGATGCTCGGTCATGCTCTATCCGGCGAGCGTAGTCCACCGGAACCAGTGCGCTCGTCATCGAGTATCGAACCGTGCCGTCTTCCTGATCACTGTTCGCAAACGAGACAAGCAATTCCTCGAGCTGCCGGGTGAACTCGCGAACCCGTTCCGGTGTTGTGCGAACAAGAAACCGGGCGATGGAGTATTCATCGACGGTGATGTTTCCGACGCCGGAGGACAGCGCGTGCCGGACGTCCGCTGCGCCCAACTCCATCAATTTGGCCTCCATGCTCACCCCGGCCATCGCTTCGGGGCTCTCCGGATGCTCCTGGAGCAAGTCGAACGGAATCGTAAAGACCATCGCAGTGGCACGGTAATACTTCAGGACACTACGAGCGCGTTTCTCGGTGCGGACAAGGCGGATCAAGCCGGCACTTTCCAGTTGGCGAACGTGATAATAGAGGCGAGTCGTTGTCTCTCCCAGCAGCTCACAGAGGTCTTTGACCGACCGTTCTTCTTCCTTCATCAGACGCACCAAGGTCGCCCTGAGAGGGTGGGAAGCGGCGCGCAGCTCCTGCACCGTCCGGAGCTCACGAACCACTGGAGTGTCATCCTTTGACGCAATGGCCTCGTATCGACTACTCATTCTCCGCCCTCACGTTGCCCTGATTTGTCCACGCTCTACGTACATCGATCGTTCCATACACGAGTGAATGCGACAACCTTGCTGTACAGGAGATCAATTTCCCTCTATTCAACACTTCTTGAATGGTATTGACACCGGAAAGACGAAGCATTACGATCCTACTATTCAATGAGTGTTGAATCGTTGGAGACGGGAGGCCATGCGATAGCCGCCGACTCCTCCAATGTTCTTTGGCCGTCGACGGTCTAAACGTTTGCGGTATGTTCCTGAAGGAGCAAATATGATCGTGCGGACATCTGCCTCCCGCCGGTTCTCATCGTGTGTTGCTCTCGTTGCTCTGGTTCTGGCCCTGTTGGCACCACTCATTCCGATCGGGGTAGCACCGGTCCTTGCACAACCTGGCAATCCCTGCATCGTGACGAACACCAGCGACTCGATCGACGAACTGGCGGAAAGTTCGCTCCGGGCAGCAGTCCTTTCCGACAACCCGGTGTGTACAACGATCACCTTTGAGATCACTGATCCCGGCCCGGTGTCCATCCAGCTTGCCGACCAGATCGAGATCGACCGGAACGTGACGATTCAAGGTCCAAATGGCAATGACGAGCCGGTCATCATCCTTGGCGGCAAGAACGCCAACGAGTCCTTCGGCGTCTTTCGGATCGGCGCCGGGTCCAATGCAGCGGTCACACTGGACGATCTGACGATTGCCGATGGAATGGACTTCAATGGTGGCGGCATCTTCGTTGGAGAATTCGGCAACGTCACCCTGATAGACAGCACCGTCCGGGGCAACATCGCCAATTACGGCGGTGGCCTGCGCGTCTACAGAGGGGAGCTGACGGTCATTAGCAGCACGATTTCCGGCAATTCGGCGATCAATTGGGATGATGAGTACGAGGGGTTCGGTGGTGGCTTGTTCAACGAACATGGCACTGTCGAGATCATCAACAGTACGCTTTCGGATAACAAGGCACCGCAAGGCGGCGCAATCAACAGCTTCGACTGGGCGGCCGGCGCTCCAGACGGCAGCCTGACAATCCTCGCAAGCACTATTATCGATAATCATGCAGACATCGGAAGTAGCGCCATTCTGCAAGAGGGGTACCACGAGGCTACCGACCATCCGGTGAGCATGCACGCAACGATCCTTGACGGTGAATGCGTTCGGGATCCCGGTCTCACCTTCACCGGCAGCTTCAACCTCCTGACCGACGAGAGTTGCGAGCCGGCCGGCGATGACAACCAGACCGTCGGGAATCTGATGCTTGGATCATTGCAGGACAATGGCGGACCCACCTGGACACACTTGCCGCAGCTGCTCAGCCCGGCAGTCGACAGTGGACTATGCATTGCCCAGGCAACGCGAGACCAGCGAGGCATCCAGCGCGCATTCGGCGCAGAATGTGACATCGGCGCGGTCGAACTCCGCTATCAAACCTTGACCCTACCGGAGAACCAGACACTGGTTGCCGACGGTGTTGCCGGAACATCCTATTCGTTCACCGCGTCCGCCGGTGGAGTAGCCGTTTCCTGCACGCTCGCACCCGAGCTTGTCCCACCAACCGGGACTATCAACAGCTTCCCGGCAACGATCATCTTCCCCGTCGGGACAACCAGCGTTGATTGCACGACCAACCGCACGTCCACGGACGAACTGGACTTCGATCTTGAAGGTTCATTCACGGTGACGACCATCGGGATTCCGCCGGCACCAACGATGAGCCAGCCGGCAAACATCTTGGAGACTACGGCGTCACCGAACGGGCTGGCCGTGGACTATCCCATCCCGACGGCCAATTCCCCCGTTGATGGCGAGCTGGACGTCTACTGCGGCCCGCTTGCGCCAGGAGAGATGTTCCCGTTGGGGACAACGACGATCACCTGCGTCAGCGCGCCCGATAGTTCCGACCGCACCATCGCACGCAGCTTCACGGTGACGATCGTCCCAGCAGCGAACCTTGCGCCAACGATCAGCGGCCCGCTCGGTTCGACCATTGTCACCAGCAAACCTGCCGGCACGGCGGTAACGTTCGTGCCGAATGTCAGCAGTCAGATTGACGACAACCCGACCGTGGTTTGCACACCACCGTCGGGGACATTCTTCAGCATTGGAACGCATACGATCACCTGCACGGTGACCGACAAGTACGGTCTCAGTAATAGTATGAGTTTCCAATTGACGATCGTGTTTGATGATGGCTCGTCGCCAACGCCACCAACACCTCCAACTCCGCCGGTTGACCCAGACCCGGAAGAGCCGGGAGAACCAACCGAGCCGGAGGAACCACAGGAACCGGAAGAACCAGGAGTTCCTGACACCACGGCATTCGATGATGTCTGGGCACGGACTGACCTGCCGGTCGCGAACGGTGATGTGAACCGCACCTGGGTCTGGGGACCGGCTCCGTTCTCGACGTTGCAGGAAGTCCCGACTGAGTTGTGGGAGGACTACGCCGAGTCACCAGACGGCAAACGCTTGGTGCGCTACTACGACAAAGCCCGGATGGAGATCACTGATCCGGATGCTCCGGACTCTGGCTGGTTTGTGACGAATGGTCTGCTGGTGGTGGAACTGATCTCCGGCAAGATGCAGGTTGGTGACAACGAGTTCATTGAACGAACACCGGCCGATGTCGTCATCGCCGGCGATCTGGACGATCCGAACAGTC
>CAZRNC010000246.1:0-4929 GCA_964601285.1 uncultured Thermomicrobiales bacterium
CAAGTGTGTCTAACGCCGGGAGACAGGGCGGCGGCATATTCGTTTATGGGGGCGAGGTCTCCGTAACGGATACCACCATTGCCGGCAATACTGCAGTCAGTATTGGCGGCGGCATCTTCGTGGACGACCCGTTATCCGACCTGACGATCGAGAATACGACGATATCCGGGAACAGCGGAGGGCCGGCAGGAGGGATCCGTCAGTTCAATGGCACGACATTAATCAAGAGTTCCACCATCTCCAGGAACGGTGACGCCATATTCAACCAGATTAGTATTGGGGTAGGTTCATTCTCGCTGATGGCGACAATTGTTGATGGCAATTGTGGTTCAACCGGTTCAGGCAGTATCGAGTCCCTTGGATACAATCTGTTTGTCAACGGCAGCAACTGTCCAACAGACGGTACCGGCGATATCGTTCAACTGCCTGGACTCGAGGACCTTGGGAACAACGGTGGCCCGACGCTGACGATGCTGCCGGGAGAGAGTAGCCCAGCCCTGAACAAGATTCCCGCTGAATTTTGTTCGGCGAATCTCTTGCCCGCCGACCAACGCGGCATCCCCCGGCCCCAGGGCACGAACTGCGACATCGGCGCGGTTGAACGCTCGTTCTTCGATGGTCTCCCCGACCAAGACGTGTACGTCGTGACTTCGAATGCTGACCCGGTGGATACGAACCCGGATCTGGTGACGCTTCGTCAGGTCGTTGAGGCTGCCCCGAACGGTGCAACGATCACCTTTGATATCCCAGGTGATCCAGGCGTCCCACGAATCATCCAGCTCACCACCGGCCAGCTCACCATCAACCGGGAGCTGACGATCCAGGGGCCCAACGCGGACGGTTCGCCGATCCAGGTGCGCGGCAGCCTTGGGTTGGCGGATCCAGATGACCACTTCCGCGTCTTTGCCATCGGTTCACACGGACAGGTCGCAATCAGCGATCTGGAGATCACGCTCGGGTACGCACTTGGAAATCTTGCTAACGCTGATGATCGGGGTCACACCGGCGGGGGCATCTACAACGGTGGCGGCGATGTGACGATCACGAGCAGCACCATTTCCAACAACGATGCTCGTCTCCAAGGCGGCGGAATCGCCAATTACAACGGCAAGATGGAGATTGTTGACAGCACGATTTCCGGCAACCATGCACTGGGCTACCAACCGCTCGGGGCGCTTGGCAGTGGGGGCGGTATCCGAAATGATGACGGTGGTGAACTAACGATCACCGGCAGCAGCATTCTAAACAACAGGGCCGTCCTGGGCGGCGGCGGCGGTGCGCACTTGTCTCACTTCAGTTCGAGTATGGATATCATCAACAGCACGATTTCCGGCAACAGTGCTGGACAGGGCGGTCGTGGCGGTATCTATGCCACTCCCGGTGCGAACCCAGCTGCTCCTGGCCCGGTCACACTCACAAGCTCGACGGTCGCCGGCAATACCGGTCATGGTATCGACGGCTTTACTGCGACGTTTACGTTGATAGCAACGATTGTCGCAGATACATGCGGCACCCCTGTCTTCTCTGGCGGCTTTAATATCGTCAGCGACGCTGGCTGCATTTCCGGTGCCGGAGAGGTCGGCGATGTCATCGGGGAAGACCCTCTGCTCAGCCGACTGGGCCATTACGGCGGACCGACGCAGACGTATATGCCGTTGGCCGGGTCGCCGGCGATCAATGGTATTGAAAACTGTGAATTGATCAGTCCAGCTTTGCCAGACACCGATCAGCGTGGTGTCGCGCGGCCCCAAGGTGGGGCGGCTTGCGACATCGGAGCGGTCGAGGTTCAGCCATCCCCGGTTGCCGAGACCTGGGTGGTGACGAACCTCAACGACGATGGGCCAGGCTCGTTGCGCCGGGCGGTGAACCACTCGTTCCCGGGAGCGACGATTACCTTTGATGTGGAAGCCGGCATCGCCCAGCCATATGACATCCAGCTCACCAGCGGTGATCTGATCATAAACAAGACACTGACGATCAATGGGCCGAACGTTGACGAGGCGCCGATTACGGTGCTTGGCAACAATCTCTATCGCGTGTTTACCATCGGACCAAGCGCGGTCGTCGAGATTACTGCGTTGACGATCAGTGGAGGTGGTTCAGGCTCCACTCTCGCCGCCGGCGGCAATGGCGGGGGAATTGTCAATACGGGTGGTATTTTGACGATTCGTGGGAGCACCATTTCCGGCAACATCACGAACCTGGCGACCACCGGTGGGGCGGGAGATGGCGGTGGGATTGCTAATACAGATGGCGGTACGCTGATTGTCGAGAGCAGCACAATCTCGGGGAATACTGCATTGGTTTTCGGTGGTGGAATTTTTATTTCCGGGGTCGGAAGTACGGCAGAAATCACCAACAGCACCATTATTGGCAACAGTGTGAATCCCGACCCCAACAGCATTGGATTCGGTGGCGGTATCCACGCGGGGATTGATACGTCGCTAACCATCGTCAGTAGCACCATCCACGACAACAGTGCGTATGAATCCAGCGGCATTTTCGGAGCAGGGGACGTTACGCTCACCGCGTCGATCGTTGTCAGTTCCGGTCCGGACAGTGTTTGCAGCAGAATTTTCGATGGCACCAACAACCTGACCAACGTCGCGTCCGGATGCTTCTCATCGGGTGACTCTAACCTGCACGGCACAGACCCGGAACTCGGACCGTTGACCGACAATGGCGGCCCGACCTTGACGCATGCACCCCTGTTCGATTCGCCGGCAATCGGTGGAGTGACCGGCGCGGGGATCTGCCCGGCGACAGATCAGCGCGGGATTGGACGGCCGGCGGTCGGCTGCACGATCGGGGCGGTGGAGTACACCAATGACGTTGTGGTCCGCAACACCCATGACGACGGCGTCTATTCGCTGCGCTGGGCGATTACTGCAACTGCACCCGGTGGCACGATCACCTTCGATATGGACGACGAAACCTACGACAACATCATCGTTGGCGATACCCATGTCATTACGCTCACCAGCGGGCAACTGGAGATCAACAAGGCGTTGACGATTACCGGGTCCGGCGCGGATCTGCTGACGGTGCGCCGGGCGGAAGGCGCGGACAAGTTCCGCATCTTCGAAATCGGGTCTTCAGGGGATGTCTCGATCAGTGGCTTAACGATTACCGGCGGTGACGTTTCCGGACTCGAGCCAGAGGCCAACCGGCGGGGTGGTGGCATCCGCAACCAGGGCACGCTGGAGATCGCAGATAGCGTGATCTCCGGCAACCAGGCCGGGGTTGGCGGCGGTATCGCAAACATTGCCAACACCACGGGCCAGATAGCGGCGTTGATCATCATCGACTCAACGGTTGATGGCAACAGCGCTACAACAGGTGGCGGAATCTACAACACGCGCATGACAGCAGGAACTGCCCAGGTAACCATTACCGGTAGCACGATTTCCGGCAACAGCGCCGTTGGAAGCAGCGGAACCGGTGGTGGGATCCATAGCTCGGGCGGCCTTAGTGATTCCATTGTCGTCATTGAGAACAGTACGATTTCCGGGAATACAGCGGAAAGCACGAACACTCCGTCATCAGGGATTCACTTGGCGGGCGCAACGCTCACCATGATTGGTAGCACGCTGGTTACGGACCAGGCCGGTGCCATCCTGGTGTACAGCAACGGCTCGACTATGAACGTTACGGCCACGCTGCTTGTTGGCAGCTGCACGAGTTCAATTCCGGTTCTGGGAGGCACGAACAATCGCGCCAGCGATGCGAGCTGTCTGCTGGGCGAAAGTGACACGAATCTGCATATTCCCGGTCTGGCCGGCATGCTTGATGCGCTTGAATACAACGGGGGGCCAACAGGGACCCATCTGCCAACTGCCAATAGCACAGGGATCGTTGACCAGGTTGCCTGCGCTGTCCTGGGGACGGCGGCTTCTTCCGACCAGCGTGGTGCCAACCGGCCATCGGTTGACGAGGAACTTTGCGATATTGGCGCGGTTGAGGTGCAGCTCCCGGTGTTTGGGGATGTTCCGACGGACTTCTGGCTGACGGCTCCCGGCCCGGCCGGAATTGCCGGCGGATACACGCTCCCAATAGCCACCGACTGGCTCGAGAACACGATCGTGGTTACCTGCGATCCGGCTCCGGGGACGCTGCTCGGTGTTGGTGAGCATCCGGTTATCTGCTCGACCAGCGGCGCCAGTGACCATGACATCAACCAGGTGGAACTCTTCACGATCACCGTCGAGATTCCGGACGCTCCGACGATGGAGCAGCCTGGCAACATCTCGGAGACGTCCGGTTCGCCGTCCGGACTGGTGGTAGAGTTCGATGATCCCGAGGCAGAGGATTTCAACGGTGATCCGCTGGATGTGAGCTGCGAGCCGCTTTCCGGAACGCTCTTCCCTTTGGGAACGACACCGGTGACTTGCACCAGCGAGGCTGACGTGTTCGACCGGACCGTTGTGCGGACGTTTACCGTGACGATCCAGCCGGCGCAGAGTCTGGCTCCAACATTCGGTGCGACACCTGGCTCGGTCATCCCGACGAGCAATCCGGACGGAACGGCGGTAACGTTCGTGCCGAATGTCAGCAGCCAGATTGATGACAACCCAACCGTGGTCTGCACACCACCATCGGGGACGTTCTTCAGCATCGGGACGCATACGATCACCTGCACGGTGACCGACAAGTACGGTCTCAGCAGCAGTATGAGTTTCCAGCTGACGATCGTGTTTGATGATGGTTCGTCGCCGACACCTCCAACACCACCAACCCCACCGGTCGATCCGGAACCGGAAGAACCAACCGAGCCTGAGGAACCACAGGAGCCGACAGAGCCAGAAGCACCGGTTGGTGATCCATCTGCCTTCGACGATGTCTGGGCACGGACTGACTTGCCAGTCGCGAACGGTGATGTGAACCGCACCTGGGTCTGGGGGCCGGCTCCGTTCTCGACGTTGCAGGAAG
>CAZRNC010000247.1:0-4897 GCA_964601285.1 uncultured Thermomicrobiales bacterium
ACACGCAAGCGCCGGTTGTTCTCGCGGAAGCCGGCCGAACCGGTCAAGGTGACCAAGGCGCTGGACAGCATGACGTTCGACGTGGGCCGCAACGAGATCTTCGGGATTCTCGGGGCAAACGGGTCTGGCAAATCCACCTTGATCCGGCTGATGTCGACGCTGCTGATCACCGATGAAGGCGAAATCAAGATCTTCGGCTACGACGTGCATAAGGACGAGGACCAGGTAAAGCGGCTGATCAACCGGGTGTCGGTTGAGGCGTCGTTCTTCAAGAAGCTCTCGGCGACCGAGAACCTGCTCTATTCCAGCCGGCTCTATGGCGGGCACGGCAAGGAGTTGCGCAAGCAGATCAATGACGTCCTGATCCGGCTTGGCATTCCGAAGGAACGCATTGGTGCGCCACTGGAGCAGATGTCGCGGGGAATGCAGCAGAAGGTGGCGATTGCCAGGGCGTTCCTGACCTCGCCGGTACTGCTTTTGCTCGACGAACCGACGACCGGACTTGATCCGCGTTCCAAGCTCGAGGTGCAGAAGTTCGTCCTGGAGCTACGGGATAGCCACGATGCGACGGTCATCATCTGCTCGCATGACATGGACGAGGCCGAGCGGCTCTGCGACCGGATCGCCATCGTCGATGGCGGCAAGCTGGTTGCCATCGGTACGGCGGAGGAACTCAAGCAGCTGGTGATGGCTCGCGACGGTGTGATCAACCCGTCGATGGAGGATGTTTTTATCGCCCTGACTGGCAGAGAGCTCAACGACGACCAGACGCCGGAGGCGGCGTAACCAGTCTCCGTCATCCCGAGCGAAGTCGAGGGACCTCGAGAGTCCGAGGTATCCGGGGGAAGGTTACGTTCCGAGGCTCGAGGTCCCTCGGCTTCGCTCGGGATGACGAAGAATGCTCGTCGCTCCTGACTACCGAATCGAGGAGTTGGCCCCAATCATTGGGCCGCAACGAACGAAGAATTCGTATTTGAGGAGGAGACGACTGATGTCTTCAACATCGGGAACATTGGGCGGGGGCGGCCGGAGGAGCGCGCTGGCTCACTACGGGCGGGAGGCAAGGGCGTCGTTCGCCTTTGTTGAACGCAACTACTATCTGATGAAGCGCTACTGGGGCTGGGAGATCGCCTTCCTGATCTACACGGCAGCCTCATCGCTTTCGATCATGTTCATCGGCGAGGCCCAGGGTTCGGATGGATCGCAGTTGATCCTCTTCCTGGCCATCGGCACGCTGGTCTGGGGCTATCTCAACGCGGTCTTCGCCAACGTTGCCGAAATGATCGCCTGGGAGCGCTGGGAAGGGACGATCGAATACACGATGATGGCGCCGGTCTCGCGGCTGACGCACATGCTGGGTGTCTCGATCTTCAGCATCATCTACGGTGTGGTCCGCTCGGCCTGTCTGCTGCTGGTGCTGGCGCTCTTCTTCGATCTGAACCTTAGCGGCGCGAACCTTGGCGCGGCGTTGCTGGTGATCGTGATCGGCAGTGTCTCGTTCATCGGATTCGGGATTATGGGCGCGGTGCTACCGTTGCTCTTCCCGGAGAAGGGCGAGCAGATGACTTTCATCATCTCGTCGATTCTCCTGCTGGTGTCCGGCGTCTACTATCCGGTGTCGGTCTTGCCGCAGTGGATGCAGTGGTTCTCGACGATCTCGCCGGCGACCTATGTGCTGGAGGCGATGCGCGGGGCGATTCTCGACGGCCAGAGCAGCGGTGAGCTGATCGGCGGTATGATCCCGGTAGTTATTATCGGCCTGATCACGATCCCGCTCGGCATGTGGATTTTCGGCTACTTCGAGCGCTACGCCAAGCGCACCGGCCGGCTGAAGCGCAGCGGATAGGGAGTGTCTGGTGGAGTTTCGTACCCTCGAGTCGATGAAGAGACCAGCGGATTAAATCTGTCATCCTGAGCGGAACGAAGTGGAGTCGAAGGATCTCGACACCTGCCAACTCCGGCGGACAAGAGATTCCTCGACTTCGCTCGGAATGACAGATTAACGATTCGGGATTCTGTTGAGTATTCGTCTCAATGCAAAACCCGCAAGAGAGGACCACCCCATGGAAGTCAGCCCCCTGCAAGACCGGTATCGTGGTGTGTTGCTTGGCAAGGCGGTGGGAGATGCGCTGGGGGCGACGGTCGAGTTCATGTCGCGGGAGCGGATCAAGGTGGAGTATGGCGAGCTGCGGGAGATCATCGGCGGGGGCTGGCTAAACCTGCCGGCCGGCGAGATCACCGATGACACCCAGATGGCGGTCTGCATCGCCGGGTCGATCGTCGACCAGGGCGAGTTTGATCCGGTCGACATCAGCAAGCGTTTCGTGGAGTGGTATCGCTCCAATCCGCCGGACATCGGCAACACAACCCGGCATGCGCTGGTGCAACTTGCGAAGGGTGTCCCGTGGGACGAGGCCGGGCAGAACACTCACGTTGCCATGCGGCCACGGGATGCGTCGAACGGCTCGGTGATGCGCTGTGCGCCGGTGGCGATGCTCGACAGGATGGACCCGGCAGCGAACGCTCGCCATTCGGCCGACTCTTCCCGGATCACCCACGCCAACCCGCTCTGCATCGAGGGCTGCATTGCCATCAACGCTACCATCGCTGCGTTGCTGAATGACCCGCAAGTTGACCCTGTCTCCATCGCCGGGGCGGTGACGGAGAACGAAACGGTGCTGGCTGCGTTACAGGGTGTTTCGAAAGCAACTCCTGAAAATCTCGATGCCGGCGGCTATGTGCTGGCGACGGTGCAGTCTGCCCTCTGGGCGGTGACGAATCACCGAACGCTGGAGGATGCGATCGTTGCGGCGGTCAATCTGGGCGCAGACGCTGACACGACCGGCGCGGTTGCCGGCGCACTGGCCGGGGCGAAGTGGGGTGCATCGGCGATTCCACAGCGTTGGCTGGATGTGCTGCTGCACCGTGAAGAGCTGGAATCACTGGCCGACGGGATCTTCGCCATCTCCGGTTGAGGGCATGGCCAGCTTGATGTAGCGCCGGACGCTCATCCGGTTGCGCGGATCATCCGCCAGCCCGAGGATCGAGAGCAGCTCAACCTCGTCCGCGCCGCTTCTGGCCCGCTCGACCGCAAAGGTATCCCGCAGCGATTGGGGCGTGATCCGTTTGGAAATCCCGGCGTGCCGGGCCACCCGGTCTGTCAACTTGTTGACCGATTGAGGCAGCATCTCGAACAGGCGCTCTTGCGGCGCATACTCGGCAACGAACGGCTCATACAGCTCGATAAACTCCGGCGTTGCCTGGAGTTTGCGTTCCTTGTCCGCCCAGCGCGGGTTTTCATAGAAGACATAGACCAGCGGCGCTTCCGGATCGGTCAGCTCCAGATGCTCAGCCCGGAGTTGCAGGAGTTCGCCCCGTGAGAGCCCCAGATTCAGCATCAGCCAGCAGATGACGGCCGAGCGGCTGGAGTCATTCCGTGCGGCAAGCATGAACGCCTGCTGCTCTTCCGGCTGGAGAGGGCGAGGTGTTTTCAGTGGAATGTGATCCGGGTAAAACGATTCGGTCGGGTCGCGCTCCAACATCTTCGTGCTGTTGACCAGCCACTTGAATAGACCGCTTACCGAGGTCAGCCGGCGTTTGCGGGTCGATCGCGAGTTCGCCTCGCCCAGATAGCGGGCAATGTCCCGGCTGGTGACTTCATTGATTGGCTTTGGCCCGACCACCTGCTCGAAGATCGAGAGGTCGTAGAGATAGGAAGCGATCGTGTTGTGGGGGTGCTGTCCCTGCTCCAGATGGCGACGATACCAGTAGCGCGCGACCGCCAGCTTTGCTGCCGGCTGGAGTGGTCCGGGCGTCCGTTGCAGATGCCGGGCAGGATCGGCCGTTTCGAACAGTGACGGTTGCAGATCGATCTCGCCGGCCTCGTCGTGCTGTTCTGGTACTGGTGACATACAGGAACACCTCCAGGTTCCTCGCCACTGTACGAAACAAATGTTCTACTGTCAAGCCTTTTGAACCTGCCACGGAGTAGCCCCCGCAGGGGTAGGGGCGCATCAAGTTAAGACAGGGAGGACCGGCTAGGTCTGTCATCTCGACCGAAGCGGAGAGATCTCGTCATCGGTCCTGCGAACGTGATCGGAGCGTTGACGAACGGGACGGTGATTCGAAATCGTCCGTCGAACGGGTTCTGCACTGGATCAAGCTGGTTGGACGAGATTTCTCCACTTCGGTCGAAATGACAAATTGAACCGGGCACGCTCTTCGCTTGAATTGGCTTAAATTGATGCGAATGGGACGCATGCGATGCGCCCCTACCCCTGCGGGGGCTTGTCTGGCACGCCTAGACAATCGGCGTCAGGGCGTCCTGGTGGCGGGCGGGGATGCCGTCGGGGGCGACCTGGGCGGCCAGGCGGTGGAGGGCGTTGGCCAGCCGGCGGATGCCTTCGTCGATCTCGTCATCGTTGGGCAGGGTGAAGTTCAGCCGAATGCTGGAGCGTCCACGCCCGGACGATGCGTCGACGTGGAACGACTCTCCCGGTGCGAAGATGACACCCTCGCGGGCAGCCTCCGGCAGGAGATCGCGAACTCGCAATCCATCACTCAACTTGCACCAGAGATAGATGCCGCCATCCGGGCGGTCGGCCGTGATCAGACCATCGCCATAGCGGTCGAGCGCCGCCAGCATCCTGTCCCGCTGAATCGGATAGGCGCGGTTGAGGATCGCCAGATGGTCGCGCAGGAGATCACGGTCGAAGAATGCCCAGACGGCCCACTGGGCGAGCGCGTTGGTATCGAGATCGACGATCTGCTTCATCAGTGTGATGCGCTCAACCACCGGTTTCGCGGCGGCAACCCAGCCGATCCGGAAGCCGGGGAAGAGCATTTTCGACATCGTGCTGAGATAGATGACATTCTGACGGCCGGCCGAGCGGTCGAG